>CAZIPK010000032.1:0-6521 GCA_964541135.1 uncultured archaeon
ATGTTTTACGGCCTGGGCTCTTTTGAATATTATAGACTAAACAAGATTGACCAGCAGGCGGCAATGAAATACTATAACGGGCCAATTAATTTAATCAGTTGTTCTGACAATAATACTGAAACAATTTATTGCCAGAATAATAATATTCCAAAATCTGAATGGGAAAAAATTTCAACCAAATGGAAATTTATTCCTGATGATTTCCAAAACGGGACAGTTCCTTTATTTTTTTACAGGGAAAAAGACAGCTTAGCTATATTGAACAAAGAGGCTAACAACACTAATCTCGCAAAAATCTGGTTTAACAGTGATGACACTAACAGTTTCTACGAAGAGGTTTATTATAATCAGGGAATTAAAATATTAAAAATAATAAAATAAACAAGCAAAAATAAAATAAACCAATCCTAGTAAAATAAAGTAAAATAATTATAATTCCACAAATGTCCATATTTTTCTGCTTCCTTCCGCCCCCCAAAAAAGCATGGTTCTAGCCAATAAAACAAAAATGAAAAAAATTAGATAACCAAGATAAAATTAATGCAAGATTTCCCAAAAAAGGGCAAAACAGAACCGTACCATCTGAATTTAAATATAGACTAAATTGTAATAAAATATGCTTTTATCATTAATTTCATGGTTTTTAATATTTCTAATCCCCCTAATAACCGTAATTCTAGTGACGCCCGGATTTATAAAAAGAATAAAAGAAGTCGGGCTTGTCGGAAAGGACATGAACAAATTTAACAAGCCAAAAACCGCTGAGCTTGGAGGGGCAATAGTTTTTTTGGGTTTTAGTTTTGGCATTTTTTTGGCAATATTTCTTACAACTTATCCAAACATGATTGAAATTAATCTTACCGTTCTGTTTGCAGGTTTTGCAACAATAGCCATGCTTGCATTCATTGGAATAATAGATGACATTATTGGCTGGAAAAAAGGGATAAGGCAGTGGCAGCACGCATTATTCCCAGTAATTGCGGCTTTGCCTTTAATGGCAATAAAAATAAATAACGACCCTTTTGTTCTACCATTCATTGGTCTTTTGCCTCACGAAATAATTTTGCCTTTTGGAATTATTAGCTTTGGAATTCTTTATTCCTTAATATTAGTGCCTATTGGGGTTACAGGGGCAAGTAACGCAACAAACATGCTTGCAGGACTAAACGGACTTGAATCAAGCCTTGGAATTTTAATAATTGGGACACTCGCAATTATTGCCGCAATGACCGGAAAAATTGAGGCGCTTGTTTTTGCATTAGCAATGCTTGGGGCCCTGTTCGCATTCTTAAGGTTTAACTGGTTTCCTGCAAAAATATTTGGCGGGGACGGCTTGACATTAATGATAGGAGCAAGCATCGCAGTGATTTCAATAATAGGAAATATGGAAAAAATAGGCATAATGCTATTGGCATTATTTTTCATTGAACTCGTTATTAAGGCCAGAAACAAATTCCAAGGGGAGTGCTTTGGAATACCCCAAAAAAATGGGATTCTATTGCCCCCAAAAAACAGGCAGAGCCTTACTCATTACTTCATGGGTTTAAGCCCTGCAAAAGAGCCGCAAATTGTTAAAAGAATATTATCAGTTCAGGCAGCAATATGCATTTTTGTACTTTTGCTCGTAATTTTAAACCAGCTCAAAATAATAATTATTTGAGAATCAATTAATATTGAAAACGAGTTAACAGCCCGCAATAAATTAAATTTCAAAAGAGTTGTTTTATTTAAAAAAGTCAATAATAAAAATTAATTAAAAAAACAAAAATTAATTAAAAAAAACCATAAAAATAATTAAAAAATATTAGAAAAAAATAAAGAATTTGATATTGGTGAATAAATTAAATGGCAATAAATAAAATGAAAAAAATTTGTCTTGCAGCAAGCACTGGAGGGCATTTAAAGGAAATCCTTCAGCTAAAAAGGTTTTACAAAAAACACGCGTATTATTTTCTTACAATCAAGAGGCCTGATGGAATTGACCTTTCAAAAAGAGAAAAAGTTTATTTCGCAAAATGCCCTTCAAGAAATCCATTAAATTTTATTTTTAATTGCTTTCAAAGCCTATTTGTTCTATTAAAAGAAAACCCGGATGTCATAATTTCAACCGGGGCAGATGTTGCGCTGGCAACATGCTATTTTGGAAAATTATTCGGGAAAAAAATAATTTACATTGAGAGTTTTTGCCGCCCAATTAAACCAAGCGTAACCGGAAAACTTGTTTACCCTATTGCAGACGTTTTTATTTATCAGTGGAAAGACTTGGAGAAATTCTATCCAAAAGGAGAATTTGGGGGCAGTATTTTTTAACCATGACAGGAATATCAATAAAATGGATGATTAATATGATTTTTGTAAGCGTTGGAACTCACAAGCAGCAGTTTAACAGGCTGCTTAAAAAAATTGATGAGCTGGTTGAAGAAAAAATAATTTATGAGCCGGTTTTTGCCCAGACTGGATACTCTGATTATACACCAAAAAATTTCAAATTCAAGGATTTCTTAAGCATTGATGAGTTTGACGCAATGATAAAACAATGCAGCTTGTTTATCACCCACGCTGGGGAAGGCAATATCGGAACAGCATTGCAATTTGAAAAAAAGATGATTATAGTTCCAAGGCTGTCAATATACAAAGAGCATACAAATGACCACCAGCTTGAACTCGCCAACGCGATTGAAAAAAACGGGCAGGGAATTGTTTCTGACACAGAGCACCTAAAAGCATCACTAAAAAAAGTCAAGCTGCTTAAAATAAAGAAAACAAATCACGCTAGAGGAATAATCAGCATTTTGGAAAAATCAATATAATCACCCAGTTTTTTTGATTTTTGTTTAGCAGCATTTTTCAGAAAATAAACTAATAGACTAAAAATTGATTAATAAACTAAAACTCCATTAAAAAATCAAGATTTCATTAATAAAATAAAATCCCATTAAAAAAATAAAATTTTGTGGATAACCTGAAATTTTATTTCTTCCTGCAAATTATCATTAAATCTTCCGAAAAAGAAGGGAATTTTGAAATCAAAATTCTCAATGATTTTTTCATAAAGGAATCTGTGGGATTATGAATGTTCCACCCGTAAACCTTTTCAATCGAAAAATCATTGTCTTTTAAAAACTCTAAAAGAGTTTTGTGTGTAAAAAGCTTTAAGTGGCCGCAAAATTTGTCATATTTTAAGAAAGGGTTTCCGTAAGCTTTTTTACTTGAGACTCCAAAAAGGTGGGGTTGAAAGCCAAAGAGAAGAAAGAATCTGTTCCAAAGCGAACTTAAGTTAGGGGTGGTCACGACAAAATACCCTCCTTTTTTTAAAACTCTCTTTACCTCTTCAACCAAAAAATCAGCATCAATCACATGCTCGATTACTTCCCCCAAAAAAACCATGTCAAATTCGCTATTAGAAAAAGGCATGCCTTCTTCAATGTCCTTGCAAACCCAACGTCCATGCTTTGGAAATCCTTGCGAGATAATATTAATTCCGGTTGGCTTTGCGCCCAATCTTTTTGAAATAAAAAGAGTCATTTGCGGGTTGCAGCCAACATCAAGCATTTTATCAATTTTTTTTCTTTCAAAAAAAGGCAAAAAGACCTCGACTTTGATTTTATCGGTTGGTGAGAGCGCATTTAAATTATCCCTGCCGTAAAAGCTTTTATTCATCATTTTTTTTCTATTCACTTTTTTATTTGCCAATCCAATCAACCCAATAAATTTTATTTTAAGAAAATTAATTAATCCTAATTAAACTTACTCCGCTAATTGGGAAATCAAATATTTTACTTCTATTAAAAACATCATGTTAACAAAAATTCTTTTTTCAATATTCTTTTTTAATTAAATTAATAATTTCCCGTATTTAATACTACCATAAAGCCTTATGGTTTTTGCAAGCAAAGCATACGCTAATCCGCCGCAAATTATCAAAAGTGTGTGAAATATGCTCTTATTCTGCATAAAAACCACTCCTGTGGGACTTGATAGGTTAAGCTTCTTTTTGCCAGGCATCCATTGCCCGGTGGCTTTTTTAAAATCCTTGCTTAATGGAATCCAAAAACCGTGTTTTATTCCCAAAAAATCAACTGCCCTCACAGGATGTTGCCTATACAGAAGGGGATCAAACCTTTGAAGCATTAATCTTCGCCGAGCATACTTAAAAGCACTTTTAAATCCAGGAGCAATTTTGTGTTCATGTTTTACATGAGCAATATAGCCAAAAAAACTTTCATACCCCTTATCCCATATTCTAAATGCAAGGTCAGTGTCATCGCGCATTCCTGTTCCTTTTTCGCCAAACTCTTCACTAAACTCCCCTGCATCAATAACTGCTTTTTTTAGGTAAGCTGTACAAGTACCTCCGGTGGTATCATAAGTTGAAACAAACCCAATCTTCTTTTTGCCGTCAAATTTAGCCATAACAACTTTAAGCCATTTTTTTTCAGGAACACAGTCCGCGCCGAATAGGGCAAAGTAAGGAAATTTGGATTCCTTAACCGCAATTTTTTTGCACGCCACTGCCCCCCGCCTGTCGGAATAATGAAATACTCTTATTTTTTTACCAAATGTTTTCAAATACTCTAAAACTTCTGACTTTGTGGATTCATCCATTACAATTACTTCAAAATCTTCTTTTGGATAATCAAAGGACAAAAAAGCAGGAATTGATTCCTTAAGATTTTCAAGTTCATTAAAAGAAGTAACTATTATGCTAACCCCTTTAGTGTCCATTAAATCACTTTAATTAAAATGAACCATAAAGGTTTAATAATCAAATTGCCCTTTTTGAATTGTGGTTATATGAAAATTTTTTTACTTAATCCCCCATTTATCAACAAATTTTCCAGGACTTCAAGAAGCCCGGGAGTATCAAAAGGCGGGTGCGTTTATTACCCAATGTGGCTTGCTTACGCAACTGGCGCACTTGAAAAGAGCGGATTTGTTACAAAACTTTTGGATGCTTCTGGGGAAAATTTAACCCTTAATGAAACTCTAGAAAAAATTAAGGAATTCGCACCGGATGTTGTCGCAATTGACACTGTGACCCCTTCTTTTCATAATGACAAAAAAGTTTTGCTGGAAATAAAAAAAATGAGCAAAAATATTTTTATAATTCTTGTTGGCGACCATGTAAGCGTCCTTCCAAAAGAAAGCCTTAAAGAAACAAAAGCGGATGCGGTTGCAATAAAAGAATATGACTTCATTCTTGTCGAACTCGCGAAAGCTATTAAGGGCAAAAAAAACCTTTCCAGTGTTAAAGGCATTGCTTACAGAAAAGGAAAAAAAGTCATTCTAAACAAACCTGCTCCTGAGCCTACTGAAGAGCAGTTAAATTGGTTGCCATTCGCCTCTGAAGTTTATGCAAAGCACCTAAATATCAAGAATTATTTTTATCCTTCGGTTCTTTATCCCCAAATTACCATCCTTACCGGCAGGGGCTGCCCAAATATGTGCACTTTTTGCAAATGGCCCCAGACTTTTTCCGGCCGGAATTACCGCAAGAGAAGCACAAAAAGCGTTGTTGATGAATTTGAATGGATTGAAAAAAACCTGCCCATGGTCAAAGAAGTAATGATTGAGGATGACACTCTAACACAGGATAAACAACGGACAATTAGTTTATGCAAAGGGCTTATTGAAAGAAAGATAAAACTGCCTTGGAGCTGTAATGCAAGGGCGGATGTTCCTCTTGAGGTTCTTTCGTGGATGAAAAAAGCAAAGTGCAGGTTAATGTGCGTGGGGGTTGAAAGCGCGGAACAAGAGATATTAAACAACATAAAAAAAGGTACTACCGTTAATGGAATAAGACAGTTTATGAAAGATTCAAAAAAAGCAGGGATACTTGTGCACGGCTGTTTTATGTTTGGAAATCAGGGAGAAACAAAAGAATCAATAAAAAAGACTGCACAATTTGCGCGCGAACTAAACCCTGACACTGCACAATTTTTCCCCGTAATGGTTTACCCTGGAACAGAAACTTACGATTGGGCAAAGAAAAAAGGCTTCTTAAAAGCTAAAAAATGGGATGACTGGCTTAATGAGGATGGGACTCACCGTACATTATTAAGCAGGCCGAATTTAAGTGCTGAGGAGTTAAATGAACTGACAGATGAGGCAAGGAAAAAATTCTATGCCCGCCCGCAATATATTGCTTCAAAGCTCTTTCAGGGAATGAAAAATCCCAAGGAAGTTCCAAGGCTAGCCAAAGGCAGCATTACTTTTGCAAAATATATGCTAAAGAAAAAAAAATAATAAAGAAAAAAGCTAGAATAAATTTGTGGCGAGTAAATATGTTTGTTTCGGTTATTGTGCCTGTTTATAATGCAGAAAGAAATATCGCGCAATGCGTAAAATCGATACTAACCCAAAAGACAGAGCACGAATTTGAAATAATCCTTGTTGATGACGGTAGCAATGATAAAACGAAGGACAGGGTTAATGAATTTGACTCAAAAAATTTAAAGTATTTTTATCAAAAAAATTCCGGTCCAGCAAAAGCAAGGAACTTGGGCGCCAATAAGGCAAAG
>CAZIPK010000032.1:6531-9231 GCA_964541135.1 uncultured archaeon
AAGGGGGAAATAATTCTTTTCACCGACTCTGATTGTTTAGCAGAAAATAATTGGATTAATGAGATGATTAAGCCATTTAAAGAAAAAAATATCACTGCGGTCCAGGGGGCGTACAAATCACACCAAAAAGAATTAATCGCCCGTTTTGGCCAGCTTGAAATAGAGCAGAGGTATGAGTATATGAAGAAATCAAAAAACCTTGATTGGGTGGGAAGTTATAGTGCGGCTTACAAAAAAGACATTTTCAAAAAAATGGGTGGTTTTGATGAGAGTTTTCCAATAGCTTCCGGGGAAGACCCTGAACTAAGTTATAAAATTCAGGAGGCAGGGCATAAATTATATTTTAATCCAAAAGCAATCGTTTATCATACTCACCCGAATTCCCTATTTGGTTATCTAAAAACAAAATTCTTCAGGGCTTACTACCGGCCAAAGATGTATTCAAAGCACAAGTCAAAAATGATAAAAGATTCTTACACTCCACAATCACTAAAATTACAGATAATTTGCTTTTACGCCGCAATATTGGGGCTAGTTTTATCATTAATCAATCCAATTGCTCTGGCAATATTATTTTTGGCAATTATTATTCACCTTATTCTTGGAATTAAGTTCTTTATGTTCTGCTTAAGCAAAGATTTTGAGGTTGCTTTGGTCAGCCCCATAATACTTATGCTTAGAAGCATTGTTTTTGGCGCCGGTCTTTTATGGGGAAGGTTAAATGGCTGAAAAAGAATTATCAAAACAAGGCAGCACAAAATATTTTGGAACAAAAATTGCCCGGCATGCTGCAAGAGCACTTAATAAAATTGCATGGGAGGGCCAAAAAAAGCTAAGATGGGAAAAAGAGCTTAATAAAAATGAAGTAAAAAGAGTATTATTCATCCAGCTTTACGGCATAGGGGATTATTTAATGTCCACCCCAGCAATTACCTGCATTTTGGAAGAATTCCCAAAAGCAATGAAGATAGTTTTATGCAAACCTCATTCAATTGACCTCGCAAAAAATACTCCAAAAATAAACAAAGCTATTACTATTAAAGAATTAAAAGAAGAAAAGCCGTTTGATTTAGTGGTTTCGCTTAATGATTCCGCAGAAGCTTCCATGATTGCACTAAAAATCAAATCAAAATACATTATTGGATTTTTAAAAGGAAAAAAAGTGGAAGCAAATTTTAAAATAAAAGACGAAGTTGCCAATGAAAAAAACAGTTGGGTTGAAAACTATCTGCTCATCCCAAAATCACTTGGAATAACTGTTCCAAAAGATGTTAATTATGAATTAATCATTAAAAAAAGCAATAAAATTGATGCACTGTTAAAGGCAAATGAACTAAAGAGCTTTATTGTAGTCAATCCAAACACTAGAGAAGGGGCAGAAGCTAAGAACTGGGGGAATGAGAACTACGCAAAACTTTTGCCAGAACTAATTAAACTAGGGCATAAAGTGGTTTTATGCGGAGCAAATGGTGAGAAAAACAGCTCTTTAGTGGCAGAACTGGCAAAAAAAAGTATGTTAGAAAAAGAATCTGGGAAAAAAGGTGGAAAATCAAGAAATTATGCCAAGTTAAAGAATTATGATGAATTAAAAAAATATGATAAATTTATTGTCGATTTAACTGGAAAAACGAGCTTAATTGAAACAGCAAATTTATTTTCTAAAGCAAAACTATTTATAGGAAACGACACCGGGCCAATGCATATTGCCTTGGCCGCTAAATGCCCTACAATAGGAATATTTGGCCCGACAAGCGCAAAAATTCTTTTTCCAAACAAAAAAAATTCGTTCGCCTTTCAAGTAAAAAACAATGAGTGGCCCTGTTATACAAAAGGCACTTTTGATGTGCTTCCCAACCAAGAATTTATGGACCAGATAACCCCCAAAATGGTAATCAGAAAAACAAAGGAGTTATTAAAATGAATATTTTGTATGTTGCGGAGGATATTTCTTTGCCAGATTTTCACGGCGGAAGCACTCATGTTCAAGAAACAATAAATGCGCTAATTGAATTAAATCACAAAGTTTTTGTAATCTGCAAAAAAAAAGAGAGCCAAAAGGAAGAGGAATTTATTAATGGCGCAAAATATTTCAAACTCAAAATACCAAGTAATGGAACAGCCAAAAATGGCTGGCTTTATTTTAACCTTGGAAAAATAAGCCGGGAGATAATTAATAAAGAAAAAATTGATTTAGTGTGGCAAAGGAATAGGATTTTTGGGGGGCAGGCGATAATTGAAGGCAAAAAACAGGGCAAAAAGACTATTTTTGAAATGAATGAGCCAATTGAAACTTCAGAAAACCACTTATTACATCCAATAATAAAAAACTGGTTTATTCATGTATCAAAATATGCAACTAAGATTACTGGAACACATAATTCAATGTTTAAACATATAGAAAAAGAAAAATGCCTTCTAACCTGGCATGGATCAAACCCAAAATTGTTTAATCCCCAAAAAGATGATAAAAAAATAAAAGAGAAATTTAAATTAAAAGGAAAAACTTTTTTTTATAGTGGGAGCTTTCAAGAATGGCACTGCATTAAAAACTCTTTAATTGCTTTTGGTGAAATACAAAAAACCATAAAAGACGCTGCATTTCTTTTGGCAGGGGACGGCACTCAAAGAGAAGAACTTGAAGAATTCGTAAAAAATGAAGGAATAAATAATGTTTATTTTTTGGGCAAAATACCTTTTGAA
>CAZIPK010000033.1:0-1326 GCA_964541135.1 uncultured archaeon
TTGTTACTGGTGGAGCGGGCTTTATTGGAAGCCACTTGATTAAAAGGCTTGTAAAAGAAGGGGCTATTGTTTCTGTTTTGGTTCAGTATAAGGAAAAAATAAACAATGTTAGATTAAGTTCTGCTTGGGAAGAAATTAATGTCATAGAAGCCGACATAAGAAACCTTGATTCTCTCGATGCAGTAAAAAAATTAGCCCCTAATGTTATTTTTCATTTAGCTGCATTTAATCATGTCGGAAGAAGTTTTACCAATGTCCAGGAGTGCTTTGATGTTAATGCCAAGGGAACCGCCAATTTGCTTGAAGCATATGATGGCTATGAAAGGTTTGTTTATACTTCCACAAGTGAAGTGTATGGCTTGCAGGAAAAAGTGCCTTTTGTAGAAACCATGCTGCCTGCCCCCCAAAGCCCCTATTCTGTCACAAAATATGCTGGGGAATTATATGCTTTAATGAAGCAGAGGCAAAAAAACTTGCCAATTTCAGTAATACGCCCGTTTAATGTTTTTGGCCCCTATCAGTCCCCATCTGCAATTCTTCCAGAGTTAATACTAAAAGCTTTGAAGAATGAAAGAATAAGCACTACAAAAGGAGAGCAGACTAGAGAATTTAATTTTGTTGAAAACACTATTGATGGGTTTTTGTTAATGGCCCAAAAGGAAGAAGCAATTGGGCAAGTAATAAATATCGGCGGTGGAAACAAATTTGAAGTTCCAATTGCGGAGCTAGTAAAAAAAGTTGTTTTGTTTTCCGGCTCAAAATCTGAGCTTGGAATAGGTGATATTCATTATCGCCCTAATGAGATTTGGAGAATGTATTCTGATTCTTCAAAAGCAAAAAAACTTTTAGGTTGGGAACCAAAAGTGTCATTTGATGACGGCTTGAAAAAGACTATTTCCTGGTTCAAAGAATACTTTGACGAATTTGAAAAAAAAAATTCCCCATTGAATAAACTTTAATCCAACTAATTTTATTCAACCATTAAACTTTATTTAAATTTGTTGAAACTCTATTCTGTTGGCTGTATAGTATTAAATTTATTGCACAGAGTGTTAGAGAGTTACTCATTTTTATTAGGAATTAATTCTTTTTTTGATTAATTGCCATTTATCTTATTTTTTCGTAGACTTGCTAAAGTAGTATCCTTTTATTATTCCTGCAGGCCACACTAGCGCGCGTATTACAGAGCCATAACTTATTAGTACACAGTTTTTTAGTGAAATTCTTCCAAGAGCCTTGTTTATGAATAATAGTTTTGCAAGGAGGGCAAAATAAAGCAAAATGAGGGATAAAGGAATCCAGATTAATGTTAACGGATTAATTAAT
>CAZIPK010000033.1:1336-9191 GCA_964541135.1 uncultured archaeon
CAATTATGGCAATGATTTCAGTTGCAACAAAGGCAATATAAAGTGCAATTCTTTTTCTTGGCAATGATTCAGGGTGATTTTTGTAAATGCTTATGGATTCGTTTTTCCCGAAAAAATAATTCCTTCTAAGCATGTCAGTAAAACTCCTTGGAGGGCCTTTGTGGTATCTTATAGCCTTCTCTGCAAGCAAAATTTTGTACCCCGCTTTAAGAAACCTTTTTCCTAGTTCCCCATCCTCAATCCAAGTATCCTTAAATCCCCCAACTTTTTCAAGCAAGTCTTTTTTAAAAGCCCACGCAAGGAAAGGGACATAATTATAATCTACTCTAAATTTATAGAAAGCATCAAGGCTTCTTGTAAATGGATTGTTGGAATTAAATACTCTAATCCTGTCAATTACCCCGTCCGCGCCGTCATCAAATTTTTTTAGTATCTCTTTAACCCAATCCTTATTTACCACCATGTCCGAATCAAGGTAAGCCACAATATTTCCTTTAGCCACCCTCCAGCCATAATCCCTTGCAAGCCCCCTGCTTCTAGGCTTTATTGTAAAAACCTTTGCCCCAGCTTCTTTCGCCGCTTTTGCAGTATTATCCCTGCTCCCATTATCCACAACAATTATTTCAAACGGCTTTACTGATTGCTCTTTAAGTGACTTAATGCACTCTGGCAAATCAGTTTCTTCATTATAAGCGTTAATTATGACTGAGAAATTGTATTTCATGAAGCTCACGATTTTTTTAATCTTTTAATATTTTTTGGTTTAAGCCTTCTAAATAGGCAAATACTTTGGTTAAAATATTTAAAACATTTTTTGAATTTAACATTTAATTTAAGCGGGTTGTTTTAATTTTTTTTTTAAATTGGTTCATTTGCTTTAATTCTTTCTTTCCCATCCAATATGTTGTTCTATTCTTTTTGCCCTTCTAATTAACCTCTCGGCTTTGCTGTTTTTTCTAAGCGTTCTTGCTTTGGCAGCTTCGGCGCGTAATTTTCTTGCCCTAGTTAGAGCCCTTGCGTCTTGGTCCCTTAAAGCCCTGACCATTTTTTTATTATCAAACCCGGAATCAATATTAATTCTTAATGCTTTTTTTGCCCTCTCTAATCTTGTTTTTCCAGTGCGCCCGCCATAATTTTTTTCTGGGTTTAATCCAGCTTCTGCCCTTGCATCACGGATTTTTTTAGCTTGGCCTCTAGTAAGTTTGACTTTTTCTAATAAAGTGAGTTTGCGGCCTAATCCTTGTTCAAGGCGTTTTTTTCTAATTCCTAAGGATTCTTTTAAAGTTCTTCTTACAGTTCTCATTAATTGCACCTATTTAATTAATTCATTCCAATTATTTAAGCTTATATTATTGCATTCGTACTTTCATATTGTAGTTGGTTTTTTATTTTTTCACATTGCTGTTAATTTTTTAATCTCCTAGATGAATAACTGATTTTTTTTAGTTTTAAACCTATTGGTTCAAGCTTGTCTTATTTTGATTTAATAAGTATTATTAACTAATTTCCACTAATTTAAATTATGTGCCAAGAAGTTATTATAAGCCAGGAAACTCCAAAAGAGTGGGACAATTTGTTGCTTAAGCATAAATCAGCGCATATTTATAACTCAGCAGAATATGCTAAAATTATGTCTTGTGCTTTTGGTTTTAAGCCGTTGTTTTTCTACAATACTGAAGCAATGCTTTTGGGTTTTGAACAAAATTTGCGGGGCGCGGCTTCAAAGATTGGAAAAGGCTTTGTGGCGTTTGCTCCCCCTGTTTTTTTCTCTAAAGAAAGTTTTGAAGAAATAGTTAAAGCCGTTGAGATTGAATGCAAAAAGAGGGGAATTGTTTCTCTCACCATCTGGTCCTCGACACTATGGGATGATCCGGCTTTTTTTGATGGCTTTGAGAGAGTTAAGATGCAAAATGTGGTTGCAACTTTAGGCAAAAGCGAGGAAGAATTGTTTAATTCCCTTGAACACTCTGCAAGAAAAAACCTCTCGAAATCAAAAGAGATTTGTGAACTGGTTAGTGAAGGAAATTTGGCTGATTTAGATGATTATTACTCTCACTACGCAGCCCACCACAAATCAATAGGCCTTGAAGTTTATCCAAAATCCTTTTTTGAAGCATTGTTTGAACACATAATATCAAAGGATTTGGGGAAGTTTTTTGTTATTAGGGACAAGGCTGGGGTTTTTGCAGGAGGGTTAATGATTTCAACTTTTGGCAAAAGCATTTATGAGTTAAGCGTTTCAAGCAATTGGGAAAAAAGGCATTTATTTCCAAATGATGTTTTAAAATGGCATGCAATGAAGTGGGCTAATTCTAATAAATTCTTGCAGTTTGATTTAAGTAATATTGCTGTTGATGCAAAAGAAGGATCAAAGGAGTTCAATGTTAACCGATTTAAGAAAAAGTTTGGAGAGGTAAAAGAGTATAATTCCTATAAAAAGAAGTTTGGGCTTGCAAAAATAATTTCAAGATTGAAGAAATAGTTTACTGGCCCAAATAATTAAATTTAGTTAATTTAAAACTAATTTAGTTTATTTATTTAGAAAAGCTCTAATTATGTTTATTTATTTTGAAAAACTTTTAATTAAGTCAGCAAGTTCACTTACTTGCGATTTGTTAAGCCCCTGAACACCTATTGGGAGCATATTATTAGAAGCTTGAATTGAGGCAGGGAATTTTAATCTTTCTTTTTCATTAGAGATAGTTTTTTCAAAATCGGTTTTATAGAATAACCCCGTTTCAAAACCTTTTTCCTGAATTTCAAACCAAATTCTTTCAATTTCCATTTTTGGCTGTTTGAAATAAATTGGAATACGGGTAAAAGCATTTATTTCATTTGGTGCGTCTTGAGTAAAAATAAATTTTTCTTTTCCAAGAGCATTAATTAATTGATTTGCATTTTTTCTGGTTTCGTTAATTATTTTTGGAAGATTTTCAATAGAAACAATAGCCATGGATAATTCGAATTTATCCAGCAAAGCCATGCTTGTTTCATCCATGCCATGCCCCATTTTGCTCAAAAAAATGTAAGGGAGGTTTAGCGATGGGAAGAATTTTTTTGAATAAAAGATTTTTTTTTCAAAAAACCATTTTAATGCCGATTGGCGGTGCTTTAAATTGCTTTTTTCTTCTATACAAGCAGCATGCAATTCGTGATTATTTGTGCAAAGAACCCCGCCCGTATTTAAGGGAAGGTTTTTTCTTAAGCTAAAAATACTAAATTCCCCGCTTGTCCCAGCTATTTTGCCGTTTTTTGCCCCTAGTGAATGGGCGCAGTCCTCAATCAAATAAATCCCATTTTTTTTTGTAAATTCATTTAATTCGACTGAATTAATTGCTTTGCCATAACTGTAAATAGCATAAATCGCCTTGGTTTTTTTAGTTACTTTTTTTTTGGCTTTATTCAAATCAAGGTTATAATTGTTTAAGTTTATATCCGAAAAAACAGGCCTGAATTTTGTTGAAATTATTTTTGGCACTTGTTTGCAAGTGAATGGCTGAATTATTATTTCGCTTTTGTTATCAAACCAATCTTGATGCTTTAACCCTATTTTAAGCGCATGATTGCCCGAACCAAAAAGAACTGCATGCTTTACGCCAATTAAATCGGCAAATTTTTTTTCAAACTTCGCTTCTTTTTCGCTAATTGTTTCATCCATTAAAAGCTCTTTTTCTATTTTTTTTATGTCAAGCATTTTGTACAAATAAGCTTTTCTTTCCAGATATTTTTTTGACAAAAATTTGAGTTTATTATTTATAGCCATAATTATTGTTCCTTCTTATTTGCACAATTAATGATTTATTTTTAGATGAATAAAAAGCTTTTGATTCATTTTTGATATATGTTTTATCAAATTTAAGGCATTTAGCCAATCTTATCCAATACTTTGTAGTAAAATGCTTATGTGTTTGAACATATTGCAGAGTTTTTACTATCTACCCATCAAGAATCAATGTCTAGTTATTTACCTTGATGGTTATAGTATTAAATATTTGTCAGGCATTCTTATTTTATGGATTTAAGAAAAGAAGAGTTGCATGATTCAAATTGGGCAGTTAAATTATCTAAAAATTATCCCGCCCGCCTTAATCAGTCAAATGTTTCTGTAATGTCGCTTATCCCCGCGGACTCAAAATCAATTCTTGATGTAGGTTGCGGGGTTGGAACGCTCATTAAATCATTGAAGGAAAAAGGTTTGACTGTTGAAGGAGTGGACATATCTTCAGTAGCTCTTGCAAAAGCAAGGGAAAGCGGGCTTAAAGTGAAACTAGCTGACTTGGATGAAAAACTTCCATACAAAGACAATTCTTTTGACTGTGTTTTATCAAACCAAGTGTTAATGCACATATTGGACCCAAAAAAGCTGGTTTTGGAGATGAAAAGGGTTTCTGGCAAGTATGTGATATTTAATGTTCCAAATCATTTATATTGGAGATTAAGATTTTCCTTGTTTTTTGGAAAAATGCCTCCTATCTTTGGCGGAATTTCTCCGCACATAAGCTTTTTTAATATGCAGAAAGTTTTGGATTTAGTAAGTTCAGCCAATCTTAAAATAGTGAAATTTGATTATACTGGTAAAAAATTTTGGCCAAGCTTATTTTCAACAAGCATTACTGTTTTGTGTGAAAAAACTGGTAAAAAAATTAAAGACCATTGAAAAATAAATAATTTATTTTAAAATTATTATCAGCATAGGTTAAGAGCTTTTTTAAGTTCTGGACATTTTCTTTTGTTAATCCATTTTTGACGCCGATATTCTTTACATGTGCATGAAATGAGATAAAACCATTGTTTGCCGCATTTTTTATTTCTTCAGTAGTTCCATTATAAATATCAATATTTCTTGGTATGCAATCCACCCCATTTACTTTTTGAACACTAAAAGGATTTCTCAAGGCTTGGCCTGAAAATGAATTGGTTTTTTGATTAAAAAAAGTTCCTGCCATTTTTATTTTATTTTTCCTTAAAAATTCAAACAAGTGTTCATTTAAAGCCCACCCTGGTGGGCAAAAAACTTTTGGATTAAGCCCAATTTTTTTAAATTCAACAATTGTTGAGTTGATTTTGGAAAATGTTTCTTCCTTGTTAAGCCATTTAAATTCTTCAGCAGAAAAGTCCTTTTTATTTGAATGAGTAAAACCATGCATTTGAAGCGAAATGTTTTTGTTTGATTTAATTTTCTCTACCCATTTTTGATTATTGCTTAATAAGTTGGAATTTTTTGAAAAGTTTATTTCAAATCCAGTTTTTTTTGAAAAATAACGGGCATATTTATTTTTGATAAAAGAATAGTTTGCCGCGCAAAAACAAGTCATTTTTAGTTTTGGAAAATCCTTAATTAATTCAGCCAGGTTTTCTGCCTCAGGGCCGTTATTATCATACACTCCGGGATTGAAATCATCAATTCCAAAAATAATATTGCACTTTTTCATATGATTTATTTATTGTCCCAATACTATTAAATATTATTGAATTAATACTTTTCCTATGAATTCCCTAAGATTGACCTATGTCCCGACAAAAAATGAGCTTAAAGCAAATAATGCAATAATTGATTATGGGTTGTTTTTAACGCATATACTCCCAGTTTCAAAAGAACTTAAAAAAATTGGGGCAAATACAGCCTTTTTTTCTGCAGGCAAAGAAATTATTCAAAATGAAGAAATTGATTCATTTAAAGTCTATCGGACAACACTAAAACAAATGCCTTTTTTTATGCCTTATGGACTAGGGCTTTCTAATAGAATAACCAAACTAAAAAAAATGGGCGAAATTGACTTAATCCATTCTCACAACCCAGCTTATGCTTATTATTTTGGATTGAATAAATCAGCCCTGCAAAATAGGCCCTTATTTATAACTTGGCATGGTTTTTTTCCGTACAAAGAGAAGAGCTTTTCCTTCGCACATGACTATTTATTAAAAAAACTTGCAAAATTTTCTTATTTTTTGCCAATAAATGAGCCTTCAGTTAACCAGCTTACTGAACTTGGGGTTAGTAAAGACCGAATAAGGCTCGTCACTACAGGAGTTGATCTTGACAAAATCCATGAAATTAAGAAAAAAAGAACTTATTTTTTGTTTGTTGGAAGGCTAGTGGGATGGAAAAATGTTTCTACTGCAATAAAAGCGTTTAATATTGTAAAAGACAAGGTTGGCGGGGCTGAATTCATTATTGCTGGTGAAGGCAATCAATTTAATGAGTTAAAAGAGCTAGTTAAAACATTGAATCTTGAAAACAAAGTGAAGTTTTTTGGGAGTGTTGACCCAAGTAAACTCTCAGTCCTTTATTCAGGCGCGATTGCATTAATTGTCCCTCATCTTTATGATTCTTTTGGTAAAATAATAATTGAAGCGCTTGCAACAAAAACAAAGGTAATAGCCACTGACGATGATATACCCTTAGATTTGAAGGATTTTGTAGATTTAATCCCAGTTAAAAAAGCTAAAGATGAATATATTTTGTCCAAGAAAATGATTTTGGCGTATGAGACAAGAAAAAATGAGAAACAAAAAAAAGGGCAGGTTGTTGTTCAAAAGAATTATTCCTGGAAAAATTCTGCCCAAAAAATAAAGGCCTTTTATGATGAAGTTCTATGAATATTTGAAATCATTGCGTAAATTTTAATTAACTAATTAAATTTTGAAGCATTACTTAAACTCGCAGATAAAGAAAAACTGTTTTCCATCATCAAAAATTTTTTTGCTTTGAATTTTGAAGTATTTTTCAAGTTCTTTTTCCCAGTTAGAATAAAGCAAGTACTCTTTGAAAAAGTTCCACCCATAAATTGATGGTTCATGAACCAAATAAAGATGTATTCCTTGCGGTTTTCCAATTAATTTACTGATAATTGCCTGTGGTATAAGGGCATATCTGCTCAAAAGATACTTTGTGGTGGGCAGCACAATAATTATTTTCGCTTTTTTATTTAGTTTTTTAAGGTTTTGAATAAGAGTTGTTTTTTTTGGAACATGCTCGTAGGAATTATTTAATATTATTGTGTCAAATTTTTTATTTGGCGGGTTAATTCCATCGTAAATGGAGAATTTTTCTCTATCAGATTCCCATTCAGGGTATTTTTTTACATCAATCCCAAAACAATTTGCCAATGCTTTGGTTATTTCGCCCCTGCCGCATCCAACATCAAGCTTTTTTTTGACTGATTCTGACTCAATTTCTCTTAATATTTCTAAATAATTTTTTTTAAGCCATTTGCTTGTCTTTGGAATATTTTTTAGATTCATACTGGATATCAGATTCATGTATTTAAATTCTTTTCCTTTGAATTATGTCCTTGAATATTTGTGTTAACTCATCTTTAAAATAAACAAGATCATTTTTTGATGGAATTATGCTTATTTTTATCCCGTTTAATTTCCAAAGCATGAAATAAGCAATGATGATTGCCACAAGCTCGGTGATTGTTTGGGCTATTATAAAACCTTTAATTCCAAATGCGGGAACTAGGATAAATAAAGCTGGGATGCCAAATGCAATAGTAATTGCCCTTTGAATAGTCCGTTGACCGATTTTGTTTATTGAGTTAAGAATTGTTTTTACTAACCCTATTGCGCCTATGTATTCCCTTATTATTAGCAGTGGAATAAGTTCAAGAGCAGGCAAGTAACCTGGGAAAAATATTTTTAAAAAAGGTTCTGCAATTAGTAAAAGAATTATTGATGCAAAGAAAACAACTATAATTGTGCCTTTTAGGCATAAAGAGCTATGCCGTTCAATTTTTTGTTTATCTTTATAATTTGAGGAATTCATTGGAAATAACACATCAGATACGGCATTTGTCAGGCCATTGAGCATTATTGTGACTATTTTTTCCCCGATATAAAAAACTCCAAG
>CAZIPK010000034.1:0-9122 GCA_964541135.1 uncultured archaeon
GAGGGGGCAAAGTTGAGGGGCAGTTTAAGATAGAAAGGGTATCAACAGGGTGTAATGAGTGTTCTCTTAGAGAGAAAGAATTTTATTTAAGTCTAAACGGATACAAAAATGAATTGTCTTATAATACAGTGAGCCTTCTTGCGGGTCAGGAAAGGTCAATAAATTACACAATTTTTGTTCCAGTTGACGCAATGGCTGGGAAGAATTATGCCACAATATTTGCAACTGATGGGCATGAATACAACTCCTACACACAGTCAAAAAATGCCTGCTTTAATGTTCTTGGGGAATACAGTTCACTGTTTTTCTTTACCGAACAATCAGTTGAACTTTATCCTGGAGAAAAGGCGGATTTGGAGCTTAATGTAGTGAATAACGGGGATCTTAATGATTCATATTCAATATCAGTGATTCAGAAACCTTCAAGAATCAGCCTTGCTGCTTCAGAATTAAATTTCAGGCTAAATCCTGGTGAATCAAAGAAAATAAGGGTAAGCATTAGTGCAGATTTAAACGCCTTGGCGGCAAGAGAAGAGTTAATCACTTTGGCGCTTAATGGGAGAAATGTGTCAAGAGCGTCAATAACTGTTTCAATAAAACAAAAAACAGTTCTTGATACTATTGAATTGCTTTCAAGCCCAAAGAGAGTCGTTCTTGACCTTAACTCAACAAAAGAGTTTGTTTTAATCCTTAGAAATAACTCTAATGAGGACTTAAGTGCGGTGCTTGACTTTAATTCTTCATCAAACAGCATCAAATTTGACAAAAATGTTTTGTTTATTTCAAAAAACTCTGTGTCAACTCACAAAATAGCTGTTACTTCCGCAGATTCAAATGGGGTATTTAACGTAAGAATGCAAATATCGGTTTCAGGAATGACAATAATAAAGAACTTTGAAGTTGAGGTTCTTGCAGAAAAAACAAAACCTGCTGCCAGCGGGCTTTTTGCCGGCTTTGCAGGTTTAAGCGGGAATGATTTGCTCATGGTAATCGCCCTTGTAGTAGTGTTAATCTTAATTGTGGCGGTAGTGGCGGCATTTGCTTCTGCGTCAAATAATAGTGCAGAAAAGGAAAATTGGATGAGTAATTAATTCAATGTTCACCAATTTTTTCTTTTTATAAAACTTTTTTAATTTAAGCACAATTTTTTATTTAGTTGTTCTTATTTGTGCTTTTTTTTCCTTTTCATATTTTTTATTTTTTTGCAAAGTAATTTATTTGTTTTCTTTCTATTTTTATGATGATTAGGGATTTTATTGAGGCAAATGGTTTGGGTGCGAGGGTAATAACCTTTGATTCTGACACCGGTTTTGAAAGTGCGTTAAGAAAAGCAAGCCTTTCCGGGAGTTGCGCGGCAAAAACAAATGTTTTTTCTGATGAAAGAAAGTTTTTTTTGATAGTGATTTCTTCCTTCGGGGAGAAAGTTTCTTTGGGAGAAGCCGCTGATTTGGTAAAAGGCAAGGTTTTTGAGATCGGGGAGAAGGAAGTTTTGCTTCGCAGTGGTTTTGAGAAGAAATATTTTCCCCCTGTGGGGGTTTTTGGGTCAAAGATTTTTTTTCACCCTTCTGTTGCCCAAAGAAAAACGCTTGTTTTTTGCTTAAACTTAAGGGAGTACTTAGTTATCTCAAAAGAAGATATAATTAAATCAGCCGACGCAAGCGATTCGCTCATTTAAAACTTAAAATAGTGGCTTAAAAAAATTATCAGTTAATTTGATTAAATAATAGAAATAATGATTTAAAAAAATAAAATTAAAAATTTAAATAAAAATAAAAAGTTTAAAAAAATTAATAATTAAAAATTCAATTTTCGGATTAAAGTTATCCAAGCATTTGGATTATTTCCCTTAAAGCTCTAGCAAATTTATGAACTTCTTCTTCAGTGTTATACAAGTAAAAGCTTGCTCTTGCAAGACCTTCTTTGTTTATTGAGGACACTAAGGGTTCTGCGCAGTGCATTCCGCTTCTAATGCAAATGTTGTTTGTTTCGCTTAAAGCCATTGCAATGTCATGCGCTGAGAGTTTTTTTGATCCGAACAAAATTATCCCGCCTTGTTTCTTTTCATTTTTTGGGCAGTACAATTCAATTGAATCAATTTTTTCTAGTTCCTCTAAAGCGACTTTAGTTAATCTCTCTTCATGTTTTGTGATGTTGTTCATTCCAGCTCGCTTCAAGTACTCGACAGCAGCTTTTATTCCGTAAGACCCTGCGATGTGAGGCGTACCGGCTTCAAATTTGTAAGGGAGGTTATTCCAGGAGGATGAGTGCCATTGTACTGAGTGAATCATATCCCCCCCGAACATGAATGGCTCAAATTTTTCAAGCAGTTTTTCTTTTGCAACAAGTGCGCCGGTGCCTGTCGGGGCGAGCATTTTGTGACCTGAGAAAGTCAAGAAATCCACTCCAAGTGAGGAAAAATTTACTTCGTGATGTGGCACTAATTGCGCTCCATCAACGCAAACAAGCGCCCCTTCTTTATGCGCTTTTTTTTCGATTGCTTTAATGTCGGGAATGGTTGCAACGGTGTTACTTGCCCCTGTTATTGATACAAGCTTTGCTCCGCGCACTTTTTCTTCAAAATCATTCATATCAAGCTCGTAATTATTAGTCAACTCTACAAATTCTAGTTTAACCCCGATTTTTTTTTCTAAAAATTGCCATGGGACAATATTACTGTGGTGCTCCATTTTTGAAACAACTATTTTGTCTCCTTTATTAAAATAATTTGAGTTAAGCAGGGAGTACATTACTAAATTGAATCCTTCAGAAGCGTTTCTGACAAAAACAACTTCTTTCTTTTTAGCTCCAATAAATTTAGCTACTTCTTCGTGCCCTGCTTCATGCGCCCTTGAAGCCTCTTCACTTAATACATGAAGCCCGCGGTGGACATTTGCCCCAACATTTTCATAATAATGCCTTTCAGCTTCGATTACTTGCCTTGGCTTTAGTGAAGTCGCCGCATTATCCAAGTAAATTATTTCTTTTCCACCTATTTTTCGGCTCAGCACGGGGAAATCTTTTCTTATTTGCTCTACATTCATAGTACTATTGATATACTGGAGATTTTAAAAACTTGTTTTAATTGGTTGGCAAAAGATTAATATTGCACTTAATCATAATATTATTTGAAATATATGAAAACTAATTCTGATTTTTGTGATGATTTTAAAAGCAATACAAAAGCGCAAGGTACTATCGAGTATTTGGTTGTTCTTGCGGTTGTTATTGTTGTTTCTTTGATTGTCGCTGGTTTAGCTACAGGTTTTTTGGGGAGTGGAAGCCAGGCTTTAGCGGTTAGCCAGGTTACCGGCTCATGTATTGGTAGTGGGGGTATTAGTGTTCTTGAGGGGGTTACTGACACTAATGGGGATACTGTTTTGCGTTTAAAGAACGCTACGGGGGAAGGTTTTAAGGTTACTAAAATTAGCGGTTTATCTGGCGGGGTTGTTGTTGATAAAGAGTTTAACGAGGTTTTTATTCCTGGGGGTGGGGAGGTTAGTTTTTCTTTGGACAATATGACTGGGGCGTGCGTTTGTGGGGCTAGTGATACCAGAAAAATATGCGAGTTTGAGGTTACTTTAACTAGTCAAAATGGATTAGAAAAGAAACAGCGTATCAGTAAGAATGTTGATTGTGTTTCAAATACTATTCCTAGCGGAAATGTTATCCAACCTCTATCCTTTGGTGCGGTTTGGGCAATAAATCCAGCAGTTGGAACTGGGACCTCTCATGAAGAGGTTACTGCGGTTTTTGTTGATTCTAGTGGCAATATTTATTTAGGGGGTTATTTTTATTCTTCTTCGCTTGGTTTTGGTAATGGTATTACTCTGACTAATTGGGGCGTCGGAGGGTCTAGTGATTTTTTTGTTGTTAAGTATAATAGTTCTGGTGTTGCGCAGTGGGCTATGAATTCTAGTGCAGGGAGTGGCGATGAATGGGATGGGGCTAATTCTATTTTTGTTGATTCTAGTGGTAATGTTTATGTTGCGGGATATTTTGGGTCAACCACGCTTGGTTTTGGTAATGGGGTTAATTTGTCTAATCGTGGTGTTGGGTCATATGATTTTTTTGTTGTTAAGTATAATAGTTCTGGTGTTGCGCAGTGGGCTATGAATCCTGATTCTGGAATGGGAGATACTTATGATTCTGGCAATTCGGTTTTTGTTGATTCTAGTGGTAATGTTTATGTTGCAGGGTATTTTGATTCAGCCGAGCTTGGTTTTGGTAATGGTGTTTCTTTGACTAATGGTAGTCAGGATATGCTGATGGATTTTTTTGTTGTTAAGTATAATAGTTCTGGTGTTGCGCAGTGGGCTAAGAATCCTGATGCTGGGACTAATGATAATAGTGATGAAAGCAAGTCTGTTTTTGTTGATTCTAGCGGCAATGTTTATGTTACTGGTTATTTTATGTCTGATGTGATTGATTTTGGTAATGGAGTTAATTTGAGTAAAACTGGGTGGGGTGGCTACGAGGATTTTTTTGTTGTTAAGTATAATAGTTCTGGTGTTGCGCAGTGGGCAGTAAACCCAGAATATTCAACCGATTATGAATGGAGTACTTCTGTCTTTGTTGATTCAGGGGGCAACGTTTATTTGGCAGGATTTTATTTATCGACTACTAATTTTGGTAATGGGGTTATTTTGACTAATAACGGTTCTGAAGATTTTTTTGTTGTTAAGTATAGTAGTTCTGGAGTTGCTCAATGGGCTCAGGGACCGTCTTCTGGAACAGGATCTATGAGTGATGCTGCTAGAAGTGTTTTTGTTGATTCTAGTGGTAATGTTTATGTTACGGGAAATTTTTGGTCAGAAGGGCTTGGTTTTGGTAATGGTGTTTCTTTGGCTAATAGTAGTTCTAATAAGACGGATTTTTTTGTTGTTAAGTATAATAGTTCTGGTGTTGCGCAGTGGGCTAAAAATCCTAGTATTGGTACTGGGATAAATCATGATTCTGGCAATTCAATATTTGCTGAATCTGGGGGTAATGTTTATATTGGGGGGCAGTTTGAATTAACTTCCTTAGGGTTTGGTAATAGCGTTAATTTGACTAATCGCGGGGGCACTGATTTTTTTGTTGTAAAATATGGTTATAGGTGATTTGATTTTTTTAAAATTTATTTTTATTGATGAACAAATTTTAATAAATTTGAAATCAAACCGAAAGGTATTTAGCCACGAATTGTATAATAATCCTTAATTTGAAAGGTTTTTTTCATGCTTTTTGATTTGCATTTGCATTCACGTTTTAGTATTGATGCTTTGACTAAGCCAGAAACTATTGTTAAGGTGTGTAAAAAAAACGGGTGGGGATTTAGTTTAACCGA
This sequence comes from uncultured archaeon, assembly GCA_964541135.1. Lineage (GTDB taxonomy): Archaea > Iainarchaeota > Iainarchaeia > Iainarchaeales > JAAZKV01 > JAAZKV01. The sequence continues at coordinate 5,327 of CAZIPK010000034.1, forward strand.
CCACAACAATATGGATGCGTATAAAGGAGAGAACAGCATTAAGAAATTGGCAAAAAGACAAGGAGTGTTTTTAATCCCCGGGGAAGAAATAAAGGTTTTAAAGGAAGTGGGAAAGAAAGAAAATGAAGGGGAAGTTATTGCTTATTTTTTGAAGGAAGAAATCAAGCCAACAACTTTTGAGTGTATTTTGGATGAAATAAAAGATCAAGGTGCTTTGCTTTCCTGTCCTCATCCTTTTGATTGGCCGAGGAAAAATTTCAAACGCTTTCCAAAGCTTTGGAAAAATTTTGATTGTATGGAGATTTATAATGCCAGGGCATATTATCACGGATTGAACAAAACCAGCGAAAATTTTTGGGAAACTAAGGGGGTTAAAGGAAAAATTGCTTGCCTTGGGGTGAGTGATGCACATACTCCTGAAGAGCTTGGTAATGGATTGACTGAAATTGATGCTGTTAATGAGGAAGAATTTAGAAGAGAAATAAAGAAATGCCACACAAAAGTTGTACGAAACAAAAAAGCCCAAATGTGGCATCATTTCCAGACGCAGCTTGCTAAAAGAAATTGGGCGGAGTCGAGGTAAAAGGAGTTTAATGTTTTTAACAAATTAAATTATTGTGGTGATTTTTGGGTGCTTTCAGTTCTTAGAAATGGAGTTAAGCCCTTTGCGGGTGTTTTGGCCAAGCCTTTTATTTGGCTAAAGGTTGATCCAAATGTTATTTCAGTTATTGGTTTAGTTTTTGCTTTAATTGGGGCTTTTTTTGTAACCCAACAGCAATGGTTTTTTGCATTAATTTTTTTCATTCTTGCACCGGTAATGGATTTGATTGATGGTAATGTTGCAAGAGCATTAAATAAGCGTTCTAATTGGGGGAATTATTTTGAAACAATGATTGATAAGTTTGTTGATTTTGCCATGCTTGGTTCGTTTGTTTTTGTCCCACAAATGCAATTGGCAAGCGTTCTTGCATTGGGTTTTTCAGCAGTTTCAAGTTACGCAAAGCCAAGAGTGGCTTTAATTATAATTACTGACAATCGTGATTGGCCGGCTATCGGGGAACATGCGGATAAATTAGTTTTGGTGCTTGCAGCGTTATTGATTGCCGCGATTGGTTTTAATTACATTGTTTGGTTCTTGTACTTAATAGCGCTAATTTCTGCAATCGGCTCGATTCAAAGGATAATTTATGCAAAAAAGCTAATCAAAGAGGCTGAAAAAAAAGGGCAATTGCTTCCTTACATTAAGAAGCAAAAAGAAAGGTAAATAAGATCTTGATTTTGTGGCGAAGGATATGAATAATTAAAATTAATGTCTTTTGCCATAGTTGAAAGCAAATTAAGTTAATTCGAATTAATTCAATTTAGTTTGGATTATTTTTTTAAGGTAAAGCAAAAGCTGTTATTGCGCCCGAACCAAACGTGAATATGACTATTAATAAAGCTAAAACCAGCCCAGCTTTCATTATTCTTGATTGTTTTTTGTGTGAGTGGCTTAATTCGTGGGATTCAATTAAAAAGTAAACTCCTGCGGCGGCTACTGCGAGACCCGTATAGGCGAACCAGTAAGGGTTATTATTAAAATTGCATAATTCTAATCCGTTTTGAATATAACAATGGAGTGGGAGAAAAGCCGCAATAAATAGGAATATTCCTACGAAGAACATTATTACTCCAAGTATTTTCCAGTAAACGAATATTTCTACATTCCCGATTGGAATAAATGCATTTTTTGGCGTGTCTTTTAATATTTTTTTTGTCAGAGGCACTTCCTTTAGTTTTTTTGCTTCAGCCGCTGGAAGCTCTAAAGGAAAAGCAAAAACATTAGCACAGCGCGTGCATTCATACATTTCAACTCCAACTGCGTCAGTGGCCTTGTCCTCCTTGAAAAAAACAATATTTTTTCCCCCGCAAATAGGACACACTTGAACATATTTTGGTTCTTTCATGCAGGTATTTAGGGTTTTGTGGTTTTTAAATGTTTTTGACCGGGACCATTACAATTTTATATTTGAGTTACTGCAAAATTAATGCATGCTAAGACCGAAAAAGAATAGAACTAGTTTGATTCGTAGTAATGTAAGGCCCACAATTACTATTGCGCAAAGAGAGGCCTTAATTGAGATAAGTAGGTTGATTCAAAGAAGAAACCTTGCGCGAAGAGTTGGAACTTACGATACTCTTGCCCCTCATTTTGACTCGTATGTAGCTGCTGAGTTTTTAGGGCATTTGGGCAATTGGGCTGGAGCACAATTGTTTTATAGCTTAAGCAAAACTAATCGCAGATTTAGAGCGCCTTTTATTAAGCAATGCAATAAGTTAGCTATTGATGCTTTTAAAGAGTTTTATTTGAAAAAGATTGATAGAAGAGAATTGCTTAGGCGGGTTATCGCAAGTTTTAGGGAATATGAAAAAGGAGCAAGCGATTCAAGATTTAGGATCGATTCAGCCAGGGATGTTGCGAAAAATTTTGTATTTTTAATGAGTTACGCTGTAAAAGAAACTGATCGATTAATAAAAAGTAATTAATTTTCTTAATAATGTTTATTTTATAATTTTAATTTTTAAGCTAATAGCGCAATTAGTGTTGGAAAAGCGATTATTGTTCCAATCATCGCGCCTATATTTGTTAGCGCCGCAACAATTAGTATGTGAGTCACTTTGTTGTTGTAAAATCCCCCGATAGTTGATACTTGTGGTAGGGCCTCAAAATCCTTTACTTTTGGAGGGTTAAATCTTGCTTCAACGAGCCCTGAAACCCATCCAGCGGCGAGAGCAGGGTGAAGTGTTGTTATTGGGGCTGAAACAAAGGCCGAGCCGATTGATAGTGGGTGTGCCCTTGCAATTAGGGCGCCTATTGCTGCTAGGCCGCCGGTTATTACTATCCAATAAAGCAATAAGCTTAATGTTGTTTCAATTCCTTTGGAGTAAAAAGCATAGCCCAAGATTATTGCAAATATTATTGGCAATGCTATTCCAATTATTTTTAAATAATTTCTTTTTTTTGGCACGGTAGTTAGTTCTTGAAGATTTACTTTCTTCCCTTCTTTTAAATGCGCAACTATTCCTTCCAAATGCCCTGCCCCAACAATTGCAACAATTTTTTTGCCGGGACTGTGTTTTACCATTTCAGCAATGTAAGTGTCCCTTTCACTAACCAAAACTTTTTTTATTGAAGGAAACTGCTTTCCAAGCTCTTTCATCAGGTTGTTTATCAAATCCTCTTTTTTTAATTCCTCGATTTTTTCAATAGTTATTTTTTCTCCAACTCCAAAGAATCCGGCAATTATTGTTCCGCCAAGCTTCAGTTTTTCAATTAAACCCATTTCCCTAAAAGCTCTTTTTAGGGTTATTCTGACGTCTCGGTCAAGAAGCTGGATGGGGGTTTGTTTTTCTCCCGCTTTTTTTATTGCACAAAGCATTTCCGCGCCTGGCGCAACTACCACAAATTCCCCCAGCTTTCTTTGCATATTTGAAAGCAAAATGTTTAGTAAAAATAATTCTGTTTTTCCTGTTTGAATTATTTCCACAATATTTGTTTCCTGCCATTTTTTTCCTGACATTAATTGCTCAAGCCTTTCCTTGTCGAGCTCTACTCCTATAACATCCGGCGATTCTTTGTCGATAGTCTCTTCAACAAGCTTTATTGATTCTTTTGAAATGTGAGCCGTGCCTACAAGAATTACTTCTTTTTCGCCTAAAAATAGCCGCTTAATCATTAACAAACTTATGCTAAATTGGTTTTTAACTCTTATTATTTGGTGATGAATCGCCCGAATATAATTATTGCAGGCAATAA
>CAZIPK010000035.1:0-9064 GCA_964541135.1 uncultured archaeon
GATTTGCCACGCATGCAAAAATCCCCTATTATTTCAAACTCTGAAGTAAACCTTAAAGGGGTAAAAATAAAATCAAAAACTGCTCATTTTCCAAGAAGTTTTTATCCGCTTGCGTATTTGATCCAATGCGGGGATAAAAAAATTTATCATGCAGGAGTTACTTCTCTTCTTGACAACTTTAACGAGGTTAAAACAAATATTGCTCTTCTTCCAATTAGTTCTAAAACCATGGATGTTGTTGATGCTGTTCGTGCAACTAAATTAATGAAGCCCGACCTCGTAATTCCAATGCAGCATGACTTGTTTGAGGAAAAAAAGATTGATATCGCTGATTTTAAACGAAGGATTGAGAAGAGTGTTTTAAAGACAAAGCCTGTATTGCTTGAAATGGGCGGAACAATCAAGCTTTGACCTATAATTATTCTGGCAAACTTAAATCAAGCATTATTTTTGTATTTGTTTTTTATTAATTCCTTTTTTATTTAAAATTTTATTGCTTGTATCTTTTTTCTATTCTTTCCCAGTTCAAATTTGCCAAAAAGTTATCTATGTATAGGGCTCTTTTTGGTCCGTCTTTGTGGTAGTAAGCGTGTTCAAATACGTCGCATGCGATTATTGGCTTTGCTCCCCAAACCGCGCCCACTCCGTGTTCATCCACTAAAAAGTTTCTTAATTTTCCATCACTTTGAATATCAATTGCCAATACAGCCCAACCGGAGTTTTTTGCCGCAAGCGCACTCGCCTTAAAATCGCTTTTCCAGTTCTCAATTGAGCCAAAATCAGCAATGATTTTTTTTGTTATTTCCTTTGCTTTTTCGTTTTTCCCGTCTCCTCCGAGGTTTTCCCAGTAAATGTCGTGCAAAATGCTTCCGTTTGCGTTAAACGTTTCCCTTCTCTTTAGTTCCCCGTATTCAGAAAAATTTGCATTAGCGCCCTGCCTTAAATTTTCTCCCCCTTCTGCAAGTTTCTTTTCGATTTCATTTCTTTTAGCAACATATCCTTTGTGGTGCGTGTTGTAATGCCAGTCACTAGTCTCTGGGCTAATAACACTGGCCAAAATCTTTTTTGCTTCCTCATCACTATAAGGCCTTTTCTTTAAAACATGCTCTGCCATAAAATCACTTCCATGAATCTAAATTCATTTGAATATTTTTTTGATGGAAAGTATTATAATAGTAGCTTTCAAGAGGGGGGTTTGAAATTAAAGGATTATTTTTTGGTTAGTTTTAACTAAAGTTTGAAATAAGCTGGGTTATTTTGGTTAGTTTTAATTTATTGTGTGCTTTTTTAGGTTGGTTTTTTATTATTCAATGTTTTTAGTTAATAGTGGATTAAATGGCTTTCACGCGTTTTGGAGAGGAAAGAGTAAAACTTTCAGGCTTTTTTGAAGTAGATGTAATAAGTGCATGCAATTTTGGGTGCAAATTTTGCTATCAGGATGGAAGGCCTGCCGGCCCTCCAATGAGTTTTGGTGATGCGAAAAATATTTTGCTTCAAATAAAAGAGCTCGCAAAGCGTGAAGGAATTTCGCCAAGGATTTGTATTTCCGGCGGAGAGCCTTTTTTGAATAAAGATGCCCCAAGAATTATTCATTTGGCAGTAACTGAGTTTGGCAGGGGCTCTGTTGAGGTTTCGACCAATTGGTCCGTCCTTCCAAGGGACAAAGAAGCCCTAATGGCTTTTTTTGAGAAGTGTGGGCGCCCAAGCATTAATCTTTCTGTTGACAGGGAGCACTTAAAATTTGCAAAAGGAAAGCCAAATATGCACTTAAAGGAAATTTTTGCTGCAGCCAAAGCTACAAAAGTCAAAGTGCGTGTAATTAGCGTTGCAACAAGCTATTATGAAGAGCAGCATTTTTTGCCAAAATCGGTTTTGCGTGTTGTTCCAAAAAAAAACAGGAGAAAAATTATTAGTAATCCAAAAGTTGGGCGGTTAGAATTCTTTGCAAATGAATCCGCAAAAAGCGCTTTAAAGAGAGCTTTAGAAAAAGGGCGAGTTGGGGACAATAGTGAACTGCCGCTTCATACCTCAAGCGCCGGCATTTCTCCTTTTTTGGGGGGTGCGAAAGTTGATTTGGTTTTTGCAACTAACGGAAAAGTGTATCTTGGAAATATTCATGATGCTTTATTCTTTCCACAGCTTTCTCTTGGCAGCTGGAAAAGAGAAAACTTGGCTGAAATTGTTTCAAAGAATTTGCCGTTTAAAATAAATATGCTTAAAGGCTGGTTTAATTATAGAAAAATAGAAAAAAGTGTAAAATCTGGAAGGGGATATATTAATTATTTAAGTGCAGATAATCCTGGGAAATTAATGCTTTTTTCATCCGCCGCATTAAGGCGTTTTGAAAGGCTTGATTCAAAAAGAAGCGGCGTTGCTAGAAGAAAATAATCAAATAATTTTTTTAGGGTAAGATTTTTTTTGTCTTTGCTCTGCTTCTTATTTCCCCATATTTTTTTGCTTCGTTCTTTTTGCGTTCTGTCCAATATTTAAGAAAATCTCTTTTTTTGTGGTCTTGCCTTCTTGGTGTGTGATACTCGCCGCTTTCTGTTCTTACTACTGTGTCGATTAAATGCGCGGTTTTTCCAATGACTTCTGGATTTAGATAATTTGCTGTTCTTGTTGCTTTTAAGTCTGCTTGTGTTGAGAAATATCTTTCAATTCTTTGTCTTGCAGGGGCATTAAACATATGGGGTTCTGGAACTTGTTTAGCATGCATTGCTTTTAGCGTATTGCTTGCTGTTCTATATTTTGCAGGCACCTCAAGCGTATAAAATCCATCCAAAAGAGGACCGTTATTTGGCAGCAAAATTATTTGCCCTTCAGGGGTATTCCTGTTTGGAGATTGAACTGCTCTGAGATTTTTCATTTTTTTAAAATCCAATTTTTTTTGCCCAGGGGCTGAAACTAATAAGCGATAATCAGGAGTTGTATGCACGCTGATTATTTGCGCACGGGGATGCCTGTCTCTCACATGTTGAATAAATTCATCGCTTTTTGGGGCATAATTTAAAGCATCTATGCACTTATGCTCTGAATAATCTGAAGGGGTTTTTTCTATGTGCACTATGTGCCCTCTTCTTTCTAAATTGATTTTTAATTTTTCAGCAAAAACTTTTGTCACAGCGCTTTCATTTAAGTGCGTATTCCAGATAAGTACTATTTCAGCCACGAAATATATTGTGGTTTGAAGTTTATAATATTGCTGCGATTTTGTATTTGTTCCTAATTAATTATTTTATTAAAATTGGTTTTGGTATTTTTATAAAATTCAAATAATTATAGTTTCCATTTCTTTTGGCACTATTGTTTCTTTGAACTCTTTTTGTGCTTCTTCTAGAATTTCTTTTTCATCCGTGTTTCTTGCGCTAAAATAGAATAGCGCTAGTTTTTTTGCATTCGCTTTTTTTGCAATTATTGCGGCTTCTTTTGCCGTTGAGTGCATTGCTTCTGCCGCCTTTTCTTTTTGCTTTTCCAAGAATGTTGCTTCATGGATTAGTAGTTCGGCATTTTTTGCTTCTAAAAGTGTTTCTTTTATTGGGGTGGTGTCGGCAACAATAACTATTTTTCTCCCTTCCCTTTTCTTTGAGTAATCCATAACATCTTTTTGCACAAATGTTTTGCCGTTTACTTTTATTTTTTCTCCCTTAGCTAATTTTGAGTACAATGGTCCTGGGGGTATGCCAAGTTTCTCTGCTTTTTGCCTGTTAAATTCCCCTATCTTGTTTTTTTCCTTAAACACAAATCCAAAGCAAGGCACGTCGTGCTTTAACGGGAAGGCTTTCACTTCAAAAAAATCGTTTTTGATTAAAACTCCTTTCTTTATTTCTTTGTACTCTATTTCAAAGCAGGGGTAAACAACTTCTTTCATCATTTTTTTTATTTTCTCGCTCCCGCCTTTTGGGCTCCAAATTGCCAGTTTTTCTTTTCTTTGGTTTAGCGTCATGGTGCTAATCCACCCGAATAATCCCAAAAAGTGGTCCGCGTGCATGTGTGAGATAAAAACATTCTCAACTTTCATTAAGGAGTGTTCGCTTTTCATTAATTGTTTTTGCGTTCCTTCAGGACAGTCAAATAAAAGTAAGTCTCCTCTAAAAGCTACTGCTACTTGGGCGAAATTCTTGTCCTTTTGCGGTACCGCTCCGCTTGTCCCCAAAAACGTTACTTTAATTGGCTCCATAAATCAATCTTCCTCAAATAGTATTTTTAATCTACGCTTATATTACGCGCTTTTACTTAATTGTTTCATTAATTGTTTGAAAGAAATTTCCTTGCCTTTGCCCAGGTTGATTTTAATTCTTTTAGTTTTTTCTAATTCTTTTTTTAGTTCCCTAAAATTATTATCGCTTAAAAATTCTGTCCCTGTTCGCATTTCATTATTAAAAACAAGGTGCATTAAACTTATTTTTGGATTGTTACAGATGGCTAGTATTGATTCTATGCTTTCATAATTTTTTATTAAAAACCCAATTCTATTAATTGCAAGCCTTCTTGCTGGATGATTTTCCCCTTTTTGTAGAAAAAAGCTTTCCTTAGCTAAATAGGCGCTGGTTTGTTCTATCCATGCTTGAATCATTTTTCTTAGTGTGCTTGTTTGTTCGTTTGTAAATGGAATTCCTTTTCTTTTAAAATCCATTATTTTCCACTTGATTTTTAAAAACAAATATCCATTTTGCTTTCTTTGTTTTTCTTGCGCTTCTATCATTTGCGCGTATTCCTTGTTGTGAAGCCTGATTCTTACCTTTGCTTTTGGAGCTTGTTTTTGTTTTGCCCTTCGTTCGCTGGCCCTTTTTTTGTCCCACGCATCCATTTCCCCCTCATTGGAAATTATTTGAGGGTAATGTGTCGTTATATGAAAAACTCTTGATGATTTTCCTGCTATTGTAAAGTGGCCTCTTGGGAGACTCTTTATGACTGGCCCTCTTATTTCACCAACTCTTTTTTTTCTGGCCCTTTTTGGCACTAAGTATGTTCTTATCATTGAATATAATAGGACTTTTACATTATTATTATACTTATCTTTTTGTTTTTTGCAGATTAGTTAGATAAGTTTGGAATATTTTAAGAGGTTTTTTTGTTAGTGCTTATTTTTCGTCAAGTTATCACGCTTTGATTAGCTTTTTTAACCCTTCATTGGGAAATATTGTGTATGGCTCAAAGTAAAAAATCTTCTTCTAAAAAAAGGAAGTTGAAAAATGTTTATGCTAAGGGTTCTGGCAAAGCGGTTGTTTTGGCTCAAAAGCCAGTTAATCAAAAAATTATTCAAAAAGAAATTGATTTTGAGCATTTCAAGGATACTAGGGAAGTTTTGGTTCCTAAAGGGTTAGTTGAGCAGGTTATTGGCCAGGATAAGAGTGTTGAAATTATTAGAAAAGCCGCTGCACAGAAAAGAAATGTGCTATTAGTTGGTTTGCCCGGCACAGGAAAATCCTTAATTGCTCAGGCAATGAGTGAGATTCTCCCCGTGGGTCACTTGCAGGATGTTTTAATTTACCCTAATTCAGAGGACCCAAATAATCCGAAAGTTCGTGTAGTAAAAGCAGGGGATGGGAAAAAAATTCTTGATGCCGCCCATGTTGAGGCAAAGCAGGCTGAGGACTCAATGCGTTTTGTTTCATTTTTGCTTCCGTTAGGTTGGATGCTTATTGCCGCAGTGTTGTGGCAGTTAAAGTGGTATTCTGACATTATTTTTGCTGCATTGCTTTTGATTGGCGCAATATTAATGATTGCTGTTGCAATTAGTGGTCAGATGCGTTCAAGAGAAACGGTGCTTGTTCCAAAGCTTTTGGTTAATAATCTGAGCAAAAAAGTGGCTCCTTTTTTTGAAGCAACAGGAGCAAGGGCGGGGGCTCTTCTTGGTGATGTTCGTCACGATCCGTTGCAATCAGGAGGTTTAGGCACTCCTGCACATTTAAGGGTTGAACCAGGGATGATTCATCGTGCAAGCGGGGGCGTTTTGTTTATTGATGAAATTGCTACTTTGTCACACAAATCCCAGCAGGAGCTTTTAACCGCAATGCAGGAAAAAAAATATTCCATTACCGGTCAGAGCGAGAATTCAAGCGGGGCGATGACTCGTACTGATCCTGTTCCTTGTGATTTTGTTTTAGTTGCTGCGGGGAATTATCAGGATTTGGATAAGGTTCACCCTGCGCTTCGCTCAAGGATTAGGGGTTATGGTTATGAAGTTTACATGAATGTGGATATGGATGATAATCTGCAAAATCAAAAATTAATTGCGCAGTTTATTGCCCAGGAAGTTATTAAGGATGGAAAAATTCCGCATTTTGCAAAGGATGCTGTTGAGGAAATTATTTTTGAGGCTAGGAGAAGGTCGGACCATAAGGGGAAATTAACTTTAAAGCTTCGTGATTTGGGCGGGCTTGTAAGGGCTGCGGGGGATATTGCTAAAGAAAAAGGGCATGCGCTTGTATCGCGGCAGGATGTGTTTGAGGCAAAGATGTCTGCAAGAACCCTTGAGAATCAGATGGTTGACAAGATGATTGAGACTAAAAAAGATTATGAAGTTTACCTCATTACTGGTAAGGCTGTTGGAAGGGTTAATGGTTTGGCTGTATTTGGGGATGGAAGCGCCGGAAGCATTATTCCAATTGAAGCAGCGGTTACTCCTCCAAGCAGCAAGAACGAAAGCAAGGTTATTGCGACAGGAAAGCTTGGAGAAATTGCTAAAGAGGCTGTTCAAAATGTCAGCGTTGTTTTCAAAAAAATCTCGGGACAGGACTTGGTGAAGGATATTCATATCCAGTTCTTGCAAACTTATGAGGGTGTTGAGGGAGATTCTGCAACCATTTCAATAGCAACTGCGGTTATTTCTGCCACCCAAAATATTGCGGTAAGGCAGGATGTCGCAATGACTGGGTCGTTAAGCGTTAGGGGTGAAGTTTTGCCAGTGGGGGGAGTTTCTTCAAAAGTCAGTGCTGCAATTAAAGCAGGTTTTAAGCACATAATTGTCCCTAAAAGCAATATTAATGATATTGTTGTTTCAAAGGAAGAGTTGGATAAGGTGCGAATTATTCCGGTAGCTAATTTGGTCGAGGTTTTGGAAGTTGCGCTTGATGATTGCAAGGAGAAAAAAGATTTCTTAAAACAATTAAGCAAAGTGATTTACTCAAAGGATAATTTGGTTGATAAGGTAAAGAAGGGCTTTGGCGGAATAGTTGCAATTAAATAAATTATTTGATCGCTATTAAATTTTAATTTATTTAAACATGCCTTCTGATTCTTCTTGCTTTTGCCCCAAGCCCTCTTGGTTGTGGCGGCCCAAAATTTCCCGCCCTTTTTTCCATTGCTATAATCGCCTTTTGTTCTAAGATTAAATCAATTTTTCTTCTAAGTGATTGTTCAACGTAGGTTGCAAATTTTTCGGGGTAGTTTTTTGAACAATAGTCTTTCCAAGAGCCAGTGCAAGTTATTTTTATTTTTGGACCTAACTTGAACCTCTTTTCTTTTAGCTTTTTTAATACTTCTGTTCTGATTCCTTCTTCACTATGCCCAAAAATATTTCCTTCTGCTACAATTAATCTTTCTCCAACAAGCTGTTGAAGTTCCATTGCAATAATTTTTTCTGTTCCTTTAATTTTCCTTTGTCTTTTTAAACTATGCCACGAATTTCGCCTAATAATAGAAATATTTTTTTTTAATTCTGCTTTGCTTAATTTTTTTTTAAAAGTTATCTCTAAACTGGGGGGGCTTTTTATTAAAACAACTATTGTTCCGTGGACTTTTGATTGTATTAATGGAAGTATTTGTTCTCGAAAGTGAGTTAATATTTGGGCGGGAGTTCGTCTAAAGAATTTATCCTCTTTCGACATTGAAATGATTCCTATTGGCCAGGCAGGGTGAGTGATAAATATTATTTCGCTTATTTGGTTTGTTTTTGATTGCATAATTAGTTTCCTCTTTAGTTGTATTTAATTTGTTTGTTTAGAATTTGTAGTTTAATTTTAAATTAAGGATTTGATTTGGAGCAGATTATTTTTGTAAACAACCTGAATTTTTTTGATTTTTTATAATTATTTTTCTCTCTTTTTCTCGCCGTCAATTGCTTTTTATTCTTTTTCTTCTACAGGTTATTATGCTTTTTTTGGGTAAATTAGTTGGCAAGCGTGCTCAAAGCACTAATGAGTATTTAGTATTAATTGGTATTGTGATTATTTCGGCTTTGGTTGTTGTTGCTTATTTTTCAGGAAATCTTTTCCCAAGGGGGGATGCTATTTCGCTGGAACAAAATAAGGATTTTTGGAAATCACAGGACATTGCTCTTTATGATGCTGGCTTAGATGAGAATGGGGACACTTTTTTTCAGATAAAGAATAATACTAGGGAAACAATTACTTTAGCAGGGTATAGGATTAACGGGGTTACAAAGAGTTTTTCAGGGACTCTTCCTTCCTTAAAGCCAGGAGAGAAGAAATTGGTTTTTATCGCAAAGCAGGAGGCCTGCAGCGGGTCGGTTTGCAATTATAATGATTTTTCCATCCTTTATACTTCAAAGTATGGTTTGGATAAGTACTCAAACACTAATGATTTATTAGTGGAAAAAGTTCCTAATGTTACGCGTTTAAATTTTGCAAGTAATTCCCTCGTTTGCGCAAGTAATGATGAGGTTGGTATTTGTAATGTCCAGTCATTAGAGGATTTAAATGCTGCGGGGGCTAGTGGGGAGATTCAGTTTAATACTGGGGGGGCGTTTGGCGCGGATGCTAATTTGTATTGGGATGCTTCTTCTAATGAGTTGGGGATTGGGACAAAAAGCCCTGTTGCACAGATTGATAGGAATAACGGCTCTTCGTTAAGGGTTAATAATGGTTCAATTGATTTGAATGGGGGCACGCTTAATCTCACGAATAGTTACTTTAAGGTTCCTTATGCTTCTTTTATTCCAAATACTTTGTCAAAGGATATTTTGTTTTATTTGCCTTTTAGCTGGACTCTTTTTTCAAGCGGGAATCATGCTGATGCTTTTACTAGGACGGATTCTTCAAGCGGTAATGTTGCTACTTATTCTTTTAAGAATGGGCAAATTTATTCCAACAATAACGCTAAC
>CAZIPK010000036.1:0-9057 GCA_964541135.1 uncultured archaeon
AGTTTTTAATGTTTTAAACCGTATTTTGTGACTATCGAAGGACACTAATTTGTTTAATTATTTATGAGCCGTTGCCATAAAATCCATTTAAGAGTTAATTTTTGTTTTTTTTTTTGTTAACTTGCCTTTAATCAAAAATTTTTTATAGATTGAAATCAATATTATTAAATGAAAAAAGGCTTTTTTTTAGAAAAATTCTTTTTGAAAAATAAGCTCTTGTTAGCCACCAAGGCGCCTTTTGTAGAAAAGTGCGCGAAAAAATCGGTTGGTCAGGGGACTATTGAGTATTTGATTATTATTGCTGTTGTTGTAGTTCTTGCTTTGTTGGTTGTTGGATTTATGGCTGGCTTTTTTTCAAGCGGAGCTTCTTTTTCCGGTTCTTCCAACGAGGTTTCATCAGTTGCTGGATTATTTTCAATTAAAGAGGCTTTTAAGAATCCTGATGGGAATTATGGGTTGTTGATTTCTTCTAATCTTAGTGAGAGTGTTTCGGTGAAGAGCATTAGTTTGGGTGGTTTTGAGGTTTATTTGACTGCGTTAGAACCTTTTTTTTTGAATCAGGAAAAAGGGTATGTCATTCCTTCTAGCATTTCTTGTTCGATAGGGGAAAAAATACAACATGAAGTGATAATTAACTATGTTACCCCAAGCGGGCTTGAGAAGTCAGTTACTTACCCGCAGAAAATCAGTTTTCCTTGCCAGAGTTCTTCTTTAAGCCCAAATGTCACAAGCAGCACAGGTTTTGGAAAAGAACTGAATCCTAGCGGGGTTTTCCCAAGTACCAAAGCAAGTATTTCAAGCGGCTTAGTTGGGTTATGGCATTTAAATGATAAGAATTCCGACGGATGGCTTCTGAATTCAGCAACAGGAATTTGGGATGGCAATTTAAATGTGGGTGCGGATGTAAACTCTGCCGGATTGTGGGACACAAATGCGGCGTGGCTTTATGGTGCCACAGATTATGCTGCTGTTGGAAGATTTCAATTCGCTTCCGAAGCAACATTTTCAATCTGGTTCAAATCAACTAACATCTCTGCAGCCCAAATGGTTTTTGGTGGAACAATTTTTTGTTACAGCTATAACAGCGGAGGTGTGAGATGTGCAACTGATGGCGGGAGCGTTGGAAATCCGACATTTGGAGGAAACAAGCATGACGGCAATTGGCACCACTTGGTTTTAACCACCGACGGGGATTTGGCTAAAGCTTATATTGACGGAGTTTTTGGCGAGGAATGGAATGAAACTATGAGCACAACCTCAAGTCAATACGATATTGGCCGACTAACAAGCGGAACTTATAATTTTAGAGGGGCAATTGATGAATTTGCGATTTGGAGCAGAGAACTGAGTGCTGATGAAGTAAAGGACCTCTATGAATTTGGCGCCTTTAGGCTTGATTAGTTTTTTTCTGCAAGAAAATAGGAAAATAAATCTTTTTCCAGTGGAAAATTTCGGAATTTATTCATTTTTTATTTTCCAAAGTAAGCTTTATTAACAACAAAAAGCTTATTTTATCAATTATTTGGGGATTAGGGATGTTTGAGCCACTAAAAAACGTTTATTACTTCTTTGAAGATAAATGGTATAACTTATTGGACAAAATAGACACAATACTGCCAATATACAAGGTAGTGGACCAAATTGACAGGGTTATTCCAAGTTTTATCCTATTCCTGTTAGTGATTTTATTTCTAATAGTGCTTTTAGGGTATTTCATCCAATTTGGCGAAACATATGATGTTGTCTTGCATGTGGTGGATGGAAAAACAAAAGCAAACCTGCAAGGAGTAAGTGTTTACGGGGAAATTAACGGGGAAAGCTTTGATGAAGAAACAAACGAAGACGGGGAATCATTTCTTTTCCTGACGGCAAATAAAAAAAATTTATACCAAAAACTCACAAGCTTTATTTTCGGTGAGGAACAAACAGAATTTATTGCAATTCTGTCAGCAGAAAAAAAAGGGTACTTAAAAATTTTTGAACAAGAAATACTTCTTGAAGAAAAAAGAGCGAGAATAGAATTAATGCCAACAAACCAGATTGACGGTAATAATCCAGATCCCCCCATTAATTACCCAAACAGCACGATTGTGGTGCTTGTTGACTCAGAAAACGGGGAAACAATAATTGATTCAACAAGGGATGCCAGTGTAAGGTATCGCTGCGCAAATAAAACAATCAATGCCAAGGAAGCAAAGGACATTGATGACGGCTCAATAGACGGAGAATTTAAATTAACCGAACCAAAGTGCCAATTCGTAGTTGTGTCCGCAAAATCAAAAAATTATGAAGACTATTTGGGTCCAAAAACCCTCCCAACCAATCTAAATAGGCACACGGTCGAACTTGTACGAATCGGGGGAGAACAAAATGGGCGCGTAAAAGCATACGTATTTGAAAAAAACTCATCTCCAAGAAAACCAATTGCAGGGGCAAGAGTGGAGTTAATTGACGCATACGGGGAAAGAGCAGCAATTGCAACAACAGACAATAGCGGAGTGGCATTAATCCAAAATGTATCCCCAAACAAGTACCGTGCAAAAGCCGGAACAATGGACCTCAATTACCTCCCAATAAATACTGATGCAAATATATTCGCAAATGTATTTGCGGGTCAATTAACCGAAATAACGCTCATGCTTGAAAGAATAGATCCAATTAATGCAAGAGTGATAAAATTAAGGATAATTGATTCAAATAATGACGCAAACATATCAAGTGCAAAAATATTCCCGCAAAAAATTGCAAAAACTGGTGACCAGTTTGATTCAATAGGACCCATTGGAACATGCCAAAACAACTGCCTGACAAACAATTACGGGATAGTTACTGCAACAGGATTTACCCAAAATGACCAAAACTCTATTATTGTTTCAATACAAAAACAAGGTTACTTGATTAAAGTCATAAAACCAGCATTAGTAAGACCAAACGACCCCCCGACTGTGATAGAGCTTGACAAAGCCAGCCAGTCAAATTCAGGGAATGCAAAAGTCAAAGTTAAGAGCAAATCAACCCAATTCCCATTAGTTGATGCTGATGCTTATCTTTACATGAATTTAACTGATTTACAAATCAACAGGGTAAAAATTTATGACCCAATTAAAACCGACACCAACGGAGAATCATTATTTGAAGGCCTGCCTAGCGGAGCTGATCGAAATTATTTGGCAAGAGCGGCACTATCAAGCGCGCTTTCAGACTATACAAAGGAAAAAAGGCTTAATGCGGGGCAGACAATAATTTTTGACATAAACCTTGATATGAACCTATCCTACATCCAAGTACAGCTTTTGGATTACAACCACTCACAAATACCGACAGAAAATACTGCCCAAATAAAATTATTCCCTTTAGTTAACGGGGAAGTAATCGCCCAAGAAACAGAAAGCCTTCTGTACCTTCCAAGCCAAAGAGCATTTAAAAGCAAGAATTATGAAACAACAGCAGAATTTATTGCCCAAATAGAACTTGCAAACTATGCAACAAGTTTTTTGGAAATAAAAGGGCTTACGCCGGGCGCGAATAATTTCAAAGCGTTCCTATATCCCTTATCAATGATTGATAAGAATGTAAAAATATTTTTTAACGGAATTTATGCCAATAATGCTGATTTGCTTAGTGGAAATAAAGCAGGCAGAATAAATTTAACAAACAGGCTTGACAGCGATAACAACGGGTATTACGAAAAAATAGATGTAGTACTTGGAAAAGACCTGGATTATAACGAACTGCTTGCAATGCTTGCGGTTAATGAAAAAACGGGGATAATTGGAATTCCCTTTAAGGAAATAAGTAATTTTATTAAAAGCGAAATTTACTCCTGCACTCCACAAGAAAAAATGCCTATAAATGATGACAACTTTTATATTCAGACAAACCCGCAATGCAATAGAACAAGTGATGAAATTAGGGGTGAAGCACTTGGAATAAATTGGAAAGGAAGACTTAGAAAAGGAGTTTACTATTTTGCCGCAAAAACAAAGTTCATGCCAAGTGCAAAAGAAGGGGACACAATCTCATTTAATTTTGCCGCAAAAGAAAAAGATTCAAACGGGATTATGGAAGACAAGAACAGCGCAAGATTCACTATAGGCGACCCAATAATTTACCCTGACAATACGGCAAAACTGGCTTTTTTGGTATGGATAAACGGAAATGAATTGAACATAAACGGCTTTAACGGCGGAGAAAGCGGGTCAACACAAGTAAAAAAAGATTATAACGAAATACTTGCAAATAGGGTGCTAGTGAAAAGCAGCCAGCCAAATTTGATAAAAATTATAGTGAAAAATGTGGGGGAAAGCGATATTAGCAAAGTAATTTATGGAGCTTATTCACACCTTGGAGAGGCGGGTGAATTTAGTTATTCCTCAAACGGCACCATAAAATTTGACACTGAAAACGGACCGACAAAAAAAGAATTTTTAATAGGCGTGATGCCAAAAGATTCAAACCAAGAACAATCAATAATATTCAATTCAAAAAACCCCCGAACAAGCCAATATATTGTCATAGCTGCAAAAACAGGGGAAGGCGCGCAAGAACAGAGATACAAATTATTCATTGATACTATAACAGGAGGGTATAAATTAATAATCACCGGCGCAGAATTCCTTGCCGCGGTGCCCGACCAAAATTTTGACGGAGAAATATTTGCGCAAGGCACAAACACTCCAGTAGATCTTAGTGAAACCCTTCTTACTGTAAAGAAAAACTGCGATCCAAATGACCCGAATTTATTAAACCCCCAAGGAGGCACACAGTACGCTGCAGAAATAAACCAAAATTATTTCAAACAACAAATCCCTGGAGTATATGCTTATTTAAAGGACTGCCTAATAGTTGACGCCACCCCTAATGACCCTACATACGAACCGCTGACAAAAGTATTTTATGCCGGGTCCGGCGGTTCCCAAGACCCTGCCCTTGCATGCATTGATTCAAGATTTCCTGCTTATGGGGACGCGCGGGATGCCCCGCTTGAATGGGGGCAAAGGCTTCAAATAATAATAAAAAACGGGTGCAATTCGGCAATGAATATCGGAGTTGAAACAGGACTCAACCAGGAAGGAACCTGTCCCCAAATACTAAGTCCGCTTGAAGAATGCACAATAACACTTATCGGGATAAACAAAGCATTTAATCAAGAAAATGAGTTCAGCGACGTTTTGGGTGTTTTTCCAGTTTACATAAAAGCAAAAAAAGCGTCTTCAAATAAACGAATGGCAATAGCTGAAAGGCTAAAAGTGCATCTGACTGATCCACAGCAATGCTTCGCAATAGAAAAAGATGTTTTTGATTTAGTCAAAAACCCTTCCGACAATGAAGCAATAATTTACAATTCCTGCCAATACACGTTATTTGGTGATTATTATATTCCAAAGACCACTCTCGACATGGTTGGGGCAAGCATAGAGGGGCTGGCTCCAAAATATGACTATGTGGATTTCAATTACACAATTGAAGCAGTGGGGGGAAGCTTTAACACAAGAATCCAGAAAGTTGCCAGAACAGCATCAGCGTTTTACTCAAAAAGCGTTGCAACAGCAACCCCTCTTGAAATTGTAATGGATGGGAATTACAGAAAATACACTGGGTTTAAAGTAACAGTGCCAAGTTACGGAGGACAGACAAGAAAAATGATGTACAAATGGGTGGACCTTGCCCAAGGGGAAAACTTTGGGGCAAAAATTGACGGAAACTTTTTAATTAAATACAGAAACGGGCAAACAATTCAAATTATCCCCCGTGCTAATTTTGAACTCGGACCAAAAAATGCCGGAAAATGCATGTGTGATGGAATAGTTGACGCAGGAAGCGGATGCACTGTGGCTCCGCAGGAAAATCCAAATGAAATTCATTGCGAAAGGGGAAACGAAACAGAAGCGGGAGAAGGATATGAAGGAAAAGACATGCGATATGGGTTAGGGTATGTAGTTTTTCCAAAAGGCGATGTGGAATCAATAGAATTTAATATAATCGGAAATACTGATCCCACAAATATGCTGGTAAGGGCAATAGTCCTTGATATTGAATACGAAGAAGACCAGCCAGTATTAGAAGCAGTGGGTGCAGAATCAAGAGGAGTAATAAATTCAGGCGCATTTAGAATATTCCCAATAGAAGGAGTGACATTTATACTAAGAAGCTTTGCTAATGCAACAGTAAGCGAAAAAATGGAAAAAAAGATTGAAGTGTGCAAAAAATTAATGGGTCAAGAAGCATGGGTTGCCCAAAACAAATTTTATTGGACAAAAAGATCAACAATGCAACAGGGAGGGGCGCAAGAATATTGTAATTCGGAGGAAGGCAAACTTGCAGGAATACAAGGAACTCTTTCGCCTGTTCCAGAAGCAATTGTGTTAAACACCTTGAGGGAATCAGAATGGATTAATTCAAATGGGGATGGGGGATTTTGGACAAACCAATGCGCAGGAGAAGAATGCACTACTCTAGTCAAAAAAACATCCACTGCAAATGGATTCTCAATAGAAAGCAAGGACAAATCAATAGTGGAACTATTTGTGCCGCTATGCGTTGCCCAAATAGAACCCCAAATAACGCCGACAAAAGAAGAGTGTGAAGGGCTTGGAGTATCATGCGACCCCGCCACCGGCCAATGCCAAATGCCGCAAGTATCAGCATTCACTGCATTTGATGCGGGAGAATACTTTACAAAACCAAATTCATTCGTTTTGGCAAAAATTGGATCAGTTAAATACCAAGATACTTTGCTTGGTAATTCATCAATCGCCTTGTGGGTGGAGGGAAACCTGCTAAAAGCAAGATTTTTAGGAGAAAACTATCCAGGATATGATGATTCAAACATAAGGGCATTAATAATTAACGAAAACATTGACGGGGAAGAATATGGGATACTCGGAGTAATTGATTATATAAGGAGATGAATTAAATTTTAATGGATAAATTAAATTAATTATGATTAATATGTTAGTTGAAATTAATGAGTTGGGTTGGATTAATGAGTTGAGCATATAATTTAATAGAAAAAAATTAAGTGAGGAATTGAATTTTGAATTTTATGATTTTGTGTTTTATGGATTTTTGGTTTTTGTTTGTTTGAATTTTATGATTAATTATGAATTTTAAATAAGAGTGATTGGAAACGATTAAAAGAAAATGGTGAAAGAGAATGAAAAAAATATTTTTGGCAATAGTGCTGATTTTCATTTCAGCAAATGCGTTAGCCTTGGGAGCTGAGGATTTAATTTGGGAAGGCACAATAAAAACAGAAACCACCAAGGACACATTTTTGCCAACCGAAAATATTTCAGGCATTATAACTGTATTCAATAATGAATCAGCACCACTACTTGGAGGAAAGATTGTGCTGCACATATCACAGGGCAAATACGAATACCCCTCCCAATTCAATAATAATGAAAATATAATCCTTGAAAAAATAATTGATTTAAACTGGGTACTCCCAAAATCAAGCCTAAAAACAAAATTTGAAATAAACTCGCTTTCGCCCGGAGAATACCGGCTTGACTCCTATGCGTGGGTTGGAAAATCAAAATTATCTGGGGCAAGCAACATATTTTTGGGCCCATTAATGGTTAATTTCAAGGTTGAAGGGCAAAAAGCGCCTATGGAAGTAGAATACAAAATACAGCGCAGTACTACAAAATTCAATTCAACAATAGGTCCGGTAGGATTCCCAGCACAGCCGGAATCAAAAATTAATGGAATAATTGAAATGTCAAAAGGCTCAGCCGCTGCGAACAAAAGCCTAAAAATAGGGGTAAAAGTATGCGAATGGGCCTCAATTTTTTGCGGCGAGGAAAAAGAAGAACTGTTTAATGCAACAAGCTTTGACGGCGGAAATTTGTCAACAACAAGCATCCAAATAAACTCCCCAAAAATACCCTCCGCGTACGAGATAATGATAAACGCTTACGACGGCCAAAAAATAATTTCATCATACAAAAACAGGATCATAGTAAGCGGCCCAACAGCAAAACCAAGAAAAATAATGATTGATGGATTAAGCACCAAAAGCTACTCTTTAAAGGCAATAATTGCCGGCAGCCCCGACCACTTCAACTATCCGACACTAAAAGACTTTTTGATAAAAGCCCAATTTTTAAAAGAAGAAAAAATTTTGGATGAAAAAATACAAAATATTTCTGAAATGAAAACAATTGACATATTAGAAAAAATTTTTTCAACAGAAACAAAAACATTTGATCAAATATGCCTCTTAGTTGAAAAAGAAGGTACAATCCTTGACAAACAATGCTATTATGCGCCGATAGAAGAAATCCAGGCGGCTTACGATTTAAAGAACCCTCAATTAGTTAAGGCTGAATGGGAATATGACGAAAAATCAAGCTCCTTAAAGATTACTCTAAAAAAAGAAAAAATTAATGCGCAAATAAAATTATTCAATTCAACCAACCAATTACTGCTTGAGAGGGTTAATGCAGAAAAAAGTTATGAAAAAATACTTAATGTGCCAAAAGAAGACTTAACACTTATAGTGGATGATATGGATGTAAAACAGCAGCAATTAATAGAAATAAAGCTTTCCAACAACCAAAGCGCAGTTGATTTAAATTCAGGTGATGGGGGCGAAGAAGCACTTCAATGCGCAGGAATTGTTTGCACAAACGGGCTAATCTGCGAAACTGCAGCAATAAGAACAATTCAAGGGGACTGCTGCAATACAAAATGCATTAAGGCAGGCAGCATTGAAAATGAGCGCGGGTTAGAATGGCCTCCATTAATAATGCTAATAGCAGCAATAGCAATAATAATATTGATTTTTACAATCGCAAGCACAATAAGGGCGGTGAAAAAATGAAACGCTTTAATTTAATCTTAATAACCTTTTTAATTTTAATAATAGCACTGACACAAATCGGATTTGCCTCAACCTCTCACTGCTGGAGGCAGGACATTTCAAGGCAAATAGCGCCAACAGTTACTCCAGGCGGTTTTTTCTCAAACGAATCAACAGAATACGATTATGTAATGGTGATAGGATCCAAATTGACTATTAATGGATTTGGTGAATTTGTGACACTTTGT
>CAZIPK010000037.1:0-8815 GCA_964541135.1 uncultured archaeon
ATGGCTGCTGCAGCAAAAGCAATTAATGATTGTGGCATTAAAGTCGTTTATTTGGGAAAAATTGCCACTCCAGTTCTTGCTTTTTATAGCAAGACTATTAAATTGCCTGGAATAATGGTTACCGGCAGCCACACCGAAGGGCAATATAATGGGCTTAAGCTTTACGATTTTGACGGGGAAGTGCTTAACGAGCCCGAACCCGAAGACAAGGGGATTAGCGACAGGGAAGGAATCATGCAGGAAGTCAATATGGTTCGCGAACAGCTTTATAGTGAACAATTATCCATTTCTTGTTTTGATGAAAATGGTTATTTTAAGTCAGAAAAAAAATTTGATTTAGATAGCCTTGTTACAGATGAAAAGGCCAAGGAAAATTATGTGCGCCGTTATACAAGCGCTTTTAGTAAAAAACCGTTTGAAGGCTATGCCATTGTTTATTGGGAGCATTCAACGGTTGCAGCAGGAGAACACACAGCTATTTTGGAAGGATTGGGGATGAAGGTTTTGCCGATAGGCCGGCGTGCTGATGCATTTGTTGCGCTTGATACTGAAAACATGACGCCGGCTCATTTGGAGTATTTGAGCCAAAAAATCGGGGAAACAAAAGAGAAATATTGCGGTAAAAATAATCCTGATGGCAAAGTAGTAATCACTATTGATGCGAAAGAGTATATTTTGTTAGGTTTAACTTCTTCAGATGGGGATGGGGACAGGTCCTTAATAGTTGACGAGAAGGGGCAGTTTTGGAGGGGTGATGTTACCGGGGCAATTATTGCCCAGACACTTGGTGCAGAAATGTTTGTACAATCCTTAACAGGCAGCCAGGATGTAGAGGAATATCTTGCTAAATGCAATCCCCCAATAAAATTAAGAAAATGCTCGGTTGGTTCGCCATACCATGTTTTTGTCATGCGCGATTTGTTGAAAACCAATTCTTCTTTGCACGTAATTGGCCAGGAGGTTAATGGAGGTGCTTTTGTTGGGCCGCACTTTAAGCTTCCATTGGCGGAGGGGGAGATTAGCGAATTGCTTACCCGCGACGCCATTCTCCCGACATTAGTGGTGCTTCTTCGTTCAATAATTGATAATGCGCCCGTTTCAAAATTGTTTGAAGGCCAATTAGACCATTATGCGGATTGTGCCGGGCTAATTCATGAAATGCCAGTTAAGCCTGGAACAGACCGGACAGGAATCCGGCTTCTTAAACGTTACACGCCTGATTCAAAATTAGGAATAAAGGAAGTTAATTTTAATGATGAAAAACAAGAAGCGGTTTTGGAGTACAGGGCTCAAACAAATTTTGAAGTTATTTCATATTCTGACCAATTTGCTGCCGGCCTTATTGGGTTGAGGAAGGATGTGGCGGGTTTCTTTAATGAAACAAAAGGCTTTGGCAAAATTGTGAAAATGGCTTTTGGGGACAGGATTGAGGATGGAATAGTTATGTGGGATTCCAATAAAGACCGTTACCATGTGCGCCCTTCGGGAAATGCCCCTGAAATACGCATTTATGTTTACTCTGCCCAAAGCAAAAAGCGCGCGGAAGAAATAGTGGAAATAAGCATCAAGCCGGGCGGCATACTAATGGAAATGGAACGCGCAGTCTGGAACCCTGAAGAAATACTTAGTTGCCTTAAAGAATAAATTTTTTCTATAATGAAAATTGGGCGATTCAGTATTTGTCCAACAAATAGTAGTTTAATTAATGGGTTTGTTGTTTTTTAAATTTAAAAATTTTTTTAAAATATTTTTTGAATTATATTAAACGTTTTTTTATATTAACTATTTATATTTATTATTCTTTTATTAGATATTTTTTTGATTTTATTAGTTTTAAACTCAAGCGGAAGTATTGAAATCAAAACCATGCTTAAGTCAAAGTATATTTTCCTTTCAACACCCTGTTTGGATGGATAGTGATTCCTTTTTTGTCCTCGATAGTCATTTCCACAAGCTTTCTTTCAAAATCCTCCCCTCTTATTTTAAATATTTCCAGTGCTCTTCCCCTCTCCCCATTTTCATAAAGTACATTGTATATTACTATTATGCCGTCAGAAAGAAAGCTCACAGCATCCCCCGCATCGCCATAGTTTTGACCCAAGTGAGTGGGTCTTGCAGTTTCCCTAATTAGTAATGATGTTATATTGTGCGATTCTAGATATCTGAATAACTGTTCCATATATATCCTAAACCTGTATTCTTCCCCGCTAAAAGCCGAGGAAATGGATGTTAACGAATCAATTAAAACAAGGTCTGGCTTGAAATCCTCTGGGATTAAAACTGGCTGAACATCAATTAAAAGTTCCTTTTTTGCTTCACTAAGGAGCGCTTCTACGCTTCTTGCGATGTCCAGTGCATTAAATCGTTTGATAACCAAAAGCCCTGATTTCTCGTATTCTTTTGGGTCATGACCAAACATGTACATGTGGGACCTTAGGCCTTCTTCTTTTTCTTCAAAACTCATGTAAAGCACTTTGCGTCCTTCTTTGCATGCATTTAGTGCCGCTTCCAGGCAAAAAATTGTTTTCCCCGAACCTGGTCCTCCTTCAATGAGAACCGCAGAACCACAAGGAATGCCTCTTTTGAATAACTCATCCATCCCCAAAATCCCTGTTTTAAAGTAACAAGTTTTTTCGGGCTTTTTATTATCCTCTTTTTCTTTAAATTTGTGTTCCATAAAAACCAACGTTTATTATTCAATTTATTGTTTTAATCATTCAATCTATTGTTTTTTGGCATATTTAATTTTATTGTTATTTTTTGATCTCTTTGACTTTTGTTTTATTTTTTGTGAGGCGGTTTTTTGAACTTATTTTTGCTTCTTCTTCCTTTAAAACCGCGAGTTCCTTTGTAATATCCCTTATCATTTCCCCAAAAACTGAAACCCTTGTGGTGTATGTCCCTTCCGAGATTATGCCTTTAATAAAGTACTCTTCCTGTGCTGTTTTAATTTCTTTTTTTAATATGTCTCTTTCAGTTTCTAAAGAAATAATTTTTTCTTTGATTCTTGACTTTTTTAGTTTAATATTTAACACTAAATACAATATTAAAATTGTTACTATTGCTGTTGAAATTTCAATATAATACTTTGTAAAAAAACCGATAATGCTCCCTGCAGCCGCTTCATAAATTGCTTCCGCCCTTGTTGTTAATGACTGTAATTCAAATATTTTCTCATAAGACTTGTCAATGTACTCAATTGCCCTTTCAAACCTTTCATTTTCAATTTCTGTTTTTGCATTATTATACAACTCCATTGCGGGGGAAATATCCGCCACTTCTTTTGATGCTAAATCCAATTCTTGTTTTAATGCAATTAATTCGTCATTTGATTTTATAGCCAAGTTGGATATTTTTCTAAATTCGGACATTTTTTCGCTAAATGCTGAAAGATTCACAAGCCTGTTGCTTTTTTTTGCCAAATCTATTTCGATTTCCAGCGTTGCAGTTGCTATTAGCAATAAATCAGATAGTCTGTTTGTCTTAATTCCCAGTTCTTGTATTTCATTTAGTTTTATCTGAGCGTCTCTTATCTGGGTCAGTGCATTTTGCGAAAGGTCATCAGGTTTTTGACCGTTAATGTCCTCGGAATTTGCTAAAGGGGTTATTGAAAGAATTAACCCGAAAATAACCAGCAAAATAATTTTTTTATCCATTTGATTTTCACCATATTTTTTTTAATATCTTTTTTGTTAATTTTTTATTTTATGCAGCATATTCTAATTGAAATTTATTAATTAAAATTATTTTTTAGTTAAAATTTTATTTATTTTAATATTTTATTGCATTTATTTAATTAAAATAATTTATCCAAATAAATTTTATCTAATTAAATATAATAAATATAAATAAAGTTTATATAAATTAAATTATTGGCATTGTTTAATTTTGTTATTTATTTGAATATTTTATAATAAATCCTCCAGAGTATTTTTATTGAGCTTGAATGCATTCTGACTGTTTTTATTGCTTCATTATAAGTAATGTCTTTTTCTATGTCCGTAAGCCTTTTAGTAAAGCTGCCCTGTTTTGCCTGATAAATTCTTGTTTCAAGCAGGCCTTCCTTAAAGTACTGTATTTGAGTCCTTTTTACTGCATTTATTATTCTTAATCTTTCTTCTCTTAGTTTGGTTGTTTTTGATTTTAAGCTTAGCATGCTTGCAAGCTCGTTTTCAGTATTAATTGTGTCTTCAACCGTGGTGCTAAGCCTTTTTTCATATTGCGAAAGGGATGTTTGGTATTCATTCATGCTTATTTTGTTTTCAATAAAGCATTGCTTTTGTGTGTCTTGTATTAGTCCTAGTATTAGTTTTTCCTGATTCTCTAGTGTTCTTAATTTTTTTCTTAATAAAACCCTTTTTGTATATAAGGAAAGGATTTTTAGCAGCAATAATAATAAAATAGCCGAAGCGGCAAGTTGTTCCTTGTGCTGCATTAAGAAAAAGCCTGCATTAAAAGCACCTTTTGTTTCAAGGCTGTAAGTTATTAACGCATCCTTCATTATTTGCGCAGCGCTTTCAAATTCTCCCCTCGCAAAGGATATTTTTGAAAGAGCCAGAAGCCTTTTTGCTTTTGGGGTTTCAAGCCCCTGTTTTTCAGCATAGTTAATGTCTTTTTCAAGTTGTGCTATATCTGTTTTTGTTTGAGTGGCAATTTTTGCAGTAGCTATTATTTTTTGAAGGATTTCTTTTGCTTTTTCAAATTCCCCATTATTTATTTGCTGGTTTGCATCTTCAAATTCCTGAATTAAGTTGGTGGTGTTGATGTTTAACTCTTTTAGATTTTTGATTATTTGGGCTGTTTCTTGTTGTTTGTCAATAATCTCTGTTTTCGACACGTCCCTTACTATCAAAGTCACTGTATTTTCATAACTAAAATCAGTGGTTTTCTCTTTTTTATTTTCCACGCTTATTAGCTTTCCACTTATTGTGAATACCAAGTAATATTTTCCAGGCTCAAAATATTTTGGAGCAGTTACTTTAACTTCAAAGAATTTCTCTTCACCATAACCTAAATCCCCTACATTTGGATTAGGAATTTCAAGATATTTTGCAAGCAGTCCAGAAACACTCGCTGTTAAATTAGTTAATTTTTTATCAGTGAATGGGTTCTTTATTTTTACTTTGAAAGTATTGTCCTTTCCTCTGATTAATTCAAAGGTTTCCTGGGTTTGGAAGAACGCTTTTTCCTCTTCCTTTGTTGAAAAAATTCCACTAATTAAACCAGGTCCTCCGCCACCAGGACTACCCGTCCCACCACCTGGCCCAGCACCACCCCCCGGACCAGGAGGATCATCACCTGGAGGAGTTTCAGATGTTTTTTCCAAAACCCTTGTTGTAACGCTGTTTGTTTTAGTTTTTGAATAATTGCTGTCAGGAGTGGCATTTACTGTTACTGATTGATCCCCTGTTGCTGCGCTTTCGCCAATAGAAACCACTATTGAACTTAACATGAATTCATTTATCCCGAGATTATTTACTGTTGTGGTAAGAGAACCTGAGGTTATTGACCAGTTGGCCGGCAAAACCCAATTAAGGTCCGCAGTGGAGGCAGTAGCGTTTCCTTTGTTAGTTACTTTTGTGCTGTAGGATTTATTTGTGTCCTCTTGGGTAACTACTGTTTCGTATGAAGGGAATTCAATGAACAAAAAAGGCCCGTCAGAAAAGCTGATAATGTTGGTTGAGATGGTGTTGTAATCAGGAGAGGATTGGCTTTCTTGAGCATTGATGGTAAAATTGATGCTGTCGCTTCTTTCTGTTGATTTAGCGGTGACTATTGTACTTATCTGCCTTGATTGGCTTGGTTCAATTATGGTTGAAAACCCTGCTGATTGCTTGGTTAAATTGTAATATACCTTTTGCGGAGTGTCCCAATCAGAGGTAATTGAGAAAGTTATGTTCTTGTCGCCAGTGTTTGAAATGTTAAAGTCTTCAAGGGAAATATTTGTATCCAGTGTGCCGCTTTTTGTTTCAAGAGTACTTTTGTTTAATGTCCATGTGTAATCGTATTTTGAGTAAATGAATACGGAGTTAGAATCGGTGTTTTGGTCAAGCAAATCGCTTGCATGTGCTTTGAATTCATAAATTTTTTCGGTTAGCGGGAGTGCAAAATTATAATCATAAATATAGTTGTAATCCAAAAGGGCTTGTGTTTGAACCATGTTAATGGAATTCCAGTCAAGCCATGTGGAAGTATTTGAATCATATTCCCTGTATTTTAATTCAATTGATTTGATTCCAAAAAATTCATAAATATTTGTGCTGAACAAGAGGTTAGTATCTGGATCAATTGCTGCGTTTGTGTCAGGGGTGTTTGAAAAAGACAATATTCTTGGCGGGGAAGTATCGCTTAAGTTAAAATCAATTTGCTGGATTGTTGGATTTGCTGCAATATCAATAACAATTAAGTTGACATCTACATGTCCTGAGTTGGTAATGCTTTTTGGCAGAATAAAGCTTGCAAAACCGGTTTGGCTTGAAATGGTTTTTCTTTCATAATAATTCATATCCTTTCCTATTGCATTAATGTCAATGTAAAGGACTTCAATGTTATCCGTTGCAGTAATCCAGAAGTTTAAGTCTACATTATCATTTGCATCAAATGGGGAGTAATTGTAATCAATTATTGTTGGGAAATTTGTATCGCCTGAAATTGCTGGTCCGATTAAATATGTTATTGGATTGTTCAAATTGAAATAAATTGAATTAATGTCCCCTGCATCATTCCATGCATTAAAAAGGCTTTTTGCGGTTTTAGTTTGGAATAATGTCGCACTTGTGACTGCCCCTGAATAAATCTTGTGGGTGATGTATTCATATGATGCTTCATCGAAGAATTTGGTCTCAATTGTTGAAACGGGTGAATTTCTATCCAAAAATATTGTCCCAAATCCATCCCCTGTGCTTCTTTTATAAACCGCCCAGTAATTTGCATCAGCTGTTGTTTGCTGGCTTCCAGCCCCGCTTGTGTTAATATCGATTGCTGTGAATGAACCATTTAAGTAATAACCAAATTTATTAAACACACTTTCAAGAACAGCAAAGTAATCATCATACAAATAAGTCCATGTCCTTGAATTGGTCGGTCGAACATTCAAATCCACTTTAAAATAAGGCTGTTTTGCGTAAAAATGGTAATTTATATTAAAATCCATTTCCCCGTAATTTCCTTTAATGCTTAATTTCGAATACAATTGCCCATTAACATCCATGTTCGATGTAACTGAATCAGCAAGCGAGGCGCTGTAAGTAAATAATCCAGCTTTTGCTTCTGGGGAAAGCATTGCAGGCGAATACCCTCCAATTGCCGCACTGCTTCCAAGTTTGTTGTAGGCATTATAAACCATTCCACCTTGTAAAGTTGAAATAATTGTTTTCATTATTGAGGATTCAAAAACATAATTTCCATCGCTATTTAAGATGTTTAAATCAGGGTAATACTCTGAATTAATGTCTGATTTTGAGTAAGTTATGAAAATATTTCGCGTTTCCCCCTTTGCGCAGGAAAGAAGGAAAACAACTTTTCCGTGGGTAATTTCATTTCCTGAAGAAGTGGTTTGATACACTTGGCTTGGAATTTCAATAAGCCTGCTTCCATTATAATCCAAAACCTTAATTGAATTTTGTTTTGCGCCGGAGTTAAAATCAATTGGTATTTCAACAACTTCAAACCAGCGGTTGTTAATATTTGGCTCTGTTAAGTTAAGATCAATGCTAAAAGGGAATATTCTTGCATTATAGTCATTAAATTTATCAATCCATTGCCGGGAGTTGTAAAAAATATTATTAAATTGCTTTCCTGAAATTTTTACGTCAAACCAGCCATAATTTCCATCCATTTGGTAAGTGTATTGATAAGTATTTAAGTCGCCAGTAGTAATATCATTCATAGTCTGTGAATTTACAGTCACTCGCCCGTTTGAATCCGTGATTGTTATTGAAGGCAGTCCTGAATTAGTCAGCACTATTATATTAACATCTTCTCCGGATGCAAAGAAACTTCTTGGCAGGTTATTTGCATAAGTCCTTATTGAAAGCTTTGGAATTGAAAGCACATAAAAAACGGCATTTGAAGCATCATTTCCTGTCAATGTGGGCGAAGAAGCGTTAACGAGGATGTAATAATTTCCGTCCCTTGTGTCAGATGCGTCCCAGGAATAAGTGCAAGTATAAATTGGTCCTCCCAAGCAGCTTAACTGTGAAATATTCTTATCCTCAATTAATGTTCCGCCCGATTGGCTTTGTGAATAATTTAAATCAATATTAATTAAGCTAGTAGCTATGCTTGTTCCAGATTCAAGAATGAATTGTATGGTGTGGCTTCCGCTTATGCTTTCCCCTCCGTTTGGCGAAACAACTTCCACATAAAAGCCGTTTTGGTCATAGTGGTAACCAATATCAACTTTATTTACATCAAGCTTATTGTTAACTTGGGTTGTTTTTGAATCATAGTAATCATCAACATTCTCATAACCTGCGTCAACAAGCTTTAATCCCCCATTTAAATCAGAATTTAGCAAAAAATTTCTATCTCCATTATCCCCCAAATAAGGGTTTACAGAAAATCCTGTCTCTGTGTTTTGGTCATTTTCATGATTTATTGCTGCTCCTCCAATGGTGCTTATATTGTAATAAGCATTGTTTGAAACTCCTTGTGCAAAAGTGCCTGAAAGCGCAACATATCCGTTTGAAAAAATATTATTTCTTAATTCCCCGTTAAATGTGGTTGTATTATAAACTGCATTTGCTGTTGCTGAATTTTTGAAATTATTAAAAATATTATTGTTAATCTCCCCGGTAAAATCTGCCGCACTTTG
>CAZIPK010000038.1:0-8666 GCA_964541135.1 uncultured archaeon
AAGGCCTTCAGAAACAACAAGCCCCATTCCGCCGCGAATCCTGTTTGTTGGAACCCGCTTTAAATCACGGTGTGCAGAAACTTCAACTTCTTCAGTAGGGACTCCATTAATACAAACCGGACAGCCCTTGATGATTATTCTAATTTCTTCATCACTCATCGTGTACTGGCGGGAAATTACTTCAGTCTGATAAATCCCGATTTCTTCAACATACCTTTCAATCTCATCATCCATCGGTTTGTAACGGTCAAGTCCGAGATGAGCCCTTGCAAAATCCCCAAGAATCAATGGGATGACTGTTGCTGAACCTCCAGCCGCCCTGATTGGCCCCGCAAAATAAATATCAATGTATTTTGACCCGTCAGGATTGGAATTAATTTCAACCTTTGGAACACCGTCAAGCGGGGCAACAACAACTCCCTCCGTTTCAATCAATAGGCAAGTCTTGATTGCAAGCTCCACTCTTTCCTGATCATTTGGAATCTTCCACCATTTTTGATCAAGTATTTCTTTGAATAATTGGAAATATGCTTTGCGCCTGTCTTTTTGTTCGTCATAAATTTCCCTAAAACGCTTCGCAAGACCCGTCAAACCAATAATTGTTTCTGCCCTGTCTGCCAGATCAACTGCAGGCACAACTTCTACCGAGCTGTTCAAATCAAAAGATTTTTGCCTTGCTTTTTGTGCAAGCTGGTAAATTGGGAGAGTTTTATCCTGAATTAATTTAAAATAATTTTTTATGTGCGGTTCTGCACTAAAGCCAATTTCCTGGGTAATCATTTCCTCATGACTCATTTTTTTCTGCATCGCCTGTTTGTATTTTTCTTCCCCAGTAAAAGGAGTATCAAATTTTTTTTCCCCAGTTGCAGTTTCATCCATAAAAAATCATTCCACTTCCCTCTCAACTGTTTCCTTTGAAAAATGCGTCTCAATTATCTGCCGAGTCTTTAAATTAATTGTTGGAAAAATGCACGGAGTTGGCGTGTGCCCTATTTTTTTCTCAAAATCAGTCTGTCCCTCCCAGGTGCTTGAATTGATTACAGTGGTTCCACGGTAAGTTGCATATCCTTTATGATGCAAATCACCAAACCACACTATGTCAGGCTCTTCTTTTATCACCATGTAATCCTTGTCTTCAGGAACATAAGGATTCTTTCCGCCATATTTTGGCATCAAATCCCTTTTCTTCAAAAGCTCAATCATTGCTTCTTGCGGCCTGGACATATTAAGAAAACTAACACTGCTAATCAAGTCATGAACGCTTGGCCCGTGATAAATCATGTTCTTAATCCCTTCAGTCTCTACCCAGGAAGGGGAAGAAATGAAATGAAAATTTTTCATTTTTGCAAGGCGCGGAACAAACTCTTTATCAATTGCTGGCTGGGGCTCCGCCCTCCTAACTGCATCATGCTGGCCCGGGCACACGAAGAGATGAATGTATTCCGGAATTTGTAGCATCAAATCCTCAAACTTTGAGTACTGTTCGTAGATATCCTTGATTAACAAATCATCAAACTGTCCGGGATAAACCCCAACGCCCGCAACATTATCTCCCGTGACCATCAAGTACTGTATTTTTCCCACACGTTCCTGCTGTTTTGGCGAAAGACCTTTGCCATTAATGTAATCAAGGAACTTGTTGAATTGGTCTTCATAAAAAAGCTTGCTGCCCACGTGCAAATCAGTTACCCCCCCAATCAAAACCTCTTCAGAAATTGTTTTTGCGGGCTTTATGGGTAAGTCAGGCCAAAAGATTTCTTTAATTATTATAAAATCCTTTCCCCACTTAGTGCCCTTAATTCCAACCACATTATCTTCAATTATCCGCTGGGCTTTTTCCACAACGGCTTTTTCTTTCTCCATTGCAAGCGCAATGCACTTTGCTTCAAGATCCTCAATCTCAAAAGCAGTGTGCCCTTTTTTTGTAATCCATTTTTTATTAATTATTCCAATAACATCCACAGCCTCTTTGTCCCTTACCCCTCCAAGATTTTTTATTGGAACAGGGGAGAGGTTGTGGCGCGTTTTAAGCATGCTTGAAAGCAAATCAAATTTGCTCCTAAAAAGCCTCAAAAAATCATCAATTTTGCCTTCAGATTTGCTTTGGCCCGTGACATCATACTCGTTCATCACCCTAAAACTTGGCGCGCGGTCCTTTGCCTGCGCGGTAAAAGAAGCTTTTCTTATTTCAGCTTCAGCAACAATTTGAGATAGTTTTGTCCTTGAAAGTTTTTTTTCAAGCATTGCCGCATCAACAAAAAAAATTCCCTCATTAAAAATCTCTTGAAGTATTTTTTGCCAATCAGAATTTTTTCCAAGCAACTCAACAGAGTCTTTTGAAAGCATAAGCCCTGTTTGCTCTGCAAAAGCCATTATTTGGGGAATTGGGTCGTTAATTGCATTGTCCATGGAGAAAACCTTTTTTGGCCACGGAATCAAAAATAGATTGTTCACTTTACTTTCTCTTTCTGCGCCTCGATTAATGAAATGAGGTGCCAGATGTCTGTTCTTGTATGGTCAGGCATATTGACATCATTGCTAATATCATCAAGCAAGTAAATCGCCTCGCTTAAACCAGTAATGTCGTTTTGCTTAACCTTAGAAACAGCTTCCTCTACTTTTGCCCTAATGTTTCTTGGAACGGCCCTGTCGGAAATAATTTCCTGCATCATTTCAACAATCTCGTCGTTCATTTTCCCACCAAAGCAATTTTTTGCGAACAAATCAATTAAGATTCGCTTAACCAATAGAAGAATCTGGGAAAAAAGCTTTTAAAAAGACACCTAATTAAACAATTAGGCAAATGCTTGGATTATACTGCCAAATTCAAAATAAATTGAGTAATTTAATTAGGCCCTTTTTTCCTTTTTTTTTCTGCGCGCCTTAATTTTGCAGCCTGCGCTTTTTTTAATGCATCAAAACCTTTGGCAAATGCCTTTGAATAACCCACGCTTGCCAAATCCCTTCTGATTATGGTAGTAGGAATTCCTCTTTTTCCAATGTTTGTTGCAATCCTTTCAGTTTTGGCCACTTCCTTTTCACTGTTTGTTTCATGCCACTCCCCAATTTTTCCATCAGGGCGCTTAAACCTCACGCTAATTGATTGTCTTCTCAAAAAATCACCTTGATTTTTAATCCTTAAATTTTTTAATTATCAAACTTTCTTAATCCTTTATTACTTAACTATTTTATAAAATATAACTTTATTCAAATCATTTTTTTTAGTTTAAATCTTTTTTAAATTTTAATTTTTTTAATCCTTTATTATTTAATTATTTTATAAAAGGTAACTTTGTTCAAATCATTTTTTTTAAAATTAACCTTTCTTTTAATTTTAAATTTTTTTAAATCTCAAACTTTTTCAAATCTTAAAGCTCTTCTCAAGAAGCTTTTCTTTTAGATTATTGAGATTGTTCCCTTCAACAATGACTTCAAACCCTTCAAACTCTTTTTTAATTTCCTCAATTCGGTCGCTTTTTGAAATGTCTGCTTTGGTTGAAACAATAAGGAACTGCTGTTTCGTGAAAAGTTTTTTTATTTCAATAAAAAGGCTTTTTTGTTTCTTTAAGTCATCGGTGGGGTCAACAACAAAAGCAATTATTCCCCTTAAATGCTGAAGTGCAGTAATGGCCTTTAACTCAATTTTATTCCGCTCAAGTAGTGGTCTGTCAAGAAGACCTGGTGTATCAATTACTTGAATCGGTATGTGTTGTTTCTTAATCAAACCCACGTTAAGACCCTTAGTGGTGAAAGGGTAATTTGCAATCTCGGGCTTTGAATCAGTTAACTTGGAAAGCAAAGTGCTTTTACCGACATTAGGAAGACCCGCCAAGATAATGCAAGCCTCACTAGTCTTAATCGAAGGCAACTCACGCAACTTCCTTGCCGAATCATTGTAATAATTAATCGAACCGCTAAGACTGTTAACTGCTGAAGAGGCCCTCCCAAAAAAAGCTTTTGAAATAGAGAAAGACTTGTCTTCTGCATTGGGGTCAAAACGTAATTCCTTAAGCCTTACAATGGACTCCCGCCTTAACTTCTTCACTATTTTTGCAACAGAAGAAATCCTTGACAAGTGCTTTCTAAGCTCATTAGTGTCAGTAATGCATTCAGAAAGATCACTGTAAAACGGTTCCATCTCATCAAAACTTGGAAACTCCTTAACTGAATCAAAAAGCCTTTCTTCAATGTAATTTGCAGCAGTGTCAATTTTTGCAATCTCTTTTCCCTTTAAAGTGTAAAACCTTGTTTTCTGCTTTGGGTACTGGCTTGCAGCTTTTCTCCCACGGGAAAAAGCAACATCAAGCAACTCTTGCGGGGTCATCATTACTGAAACATTCATAAATACACCAAATTAAATGAATTAAAACTATAAAATAAAACTAAAACCTTCCCGCCCTCGCAAGAAATACCCAAATGATTTTTTGGGAAAAATACTATTTCAGTTTTAATTAATTAATCCTTGGGAAGATATTTATATCCCTTCTAGATAATTTTTTTGACGATTTGGGGGGTTTTTTAAAACAAATTACAATGCTTTTTAATTGTTTTGAAACCAAAATCATTAATTAAAGCAAGGGCGGCAAGGAGTATTTGAAACAAAAACCAGCCGAAAATCAGCCTAATGCAGTTCATTTATTTTTTGTTTAAAAAAAATTTTTTTAGAAGGATTCAAAATGCAGGACATTTACTCAAAGAATTATAAAAAATACATGATCATCCCAGTAGTTCTTCTGTTGCCTATTCTTTTTGCGGTTTTTCTTTATCCCGGAGTACAGCAAGGAATTGATTTTCTTGGAGGAAACGAAATAATAATACGCACAACAACAAATGTTTCCGCAGTAACGGTTGAAGAAATCCTTGCGAATGA
This sequence comes from uncultured archaeon, assembly GCA_964541135.1. Classification (GTDB taxonomy): domain Archaea; phylum Iainarchaeota; class Iainarchaeia; order Iainarchaeales; family JAAZKV01; genus JAAZKV01. Next base: position 4,871 of record CAZIPK010000038.1, read on the forward strand.
ATTAAAATTAACTGAAATGGAAGTCTCGGCAATTAGCTCTCCCGGAACAAATGGAATTTATATCCAATACAATAAAACACAGGAAGTGCTTGATGCTGAGGAATTAATCAGAAAAGCACAGACAGCGATTGAAGCGGATAATGAAAATGATGCAATGAATTACTCCTTGCAAGTAATTAAGCTATTAAAAAAAGAGGACAAAACTTTTGACAATGCAAAAATTGCTCTGACTTCAGCAAAAGAAGCGCTTTTTGAATATAACGAGGAATTCTCAAAAAAAATAAAAGATATTCTGGTTGAAAAACTTGGGCTTGAGGGAGGAGCGGAATTTCAAAGAAGAGAAATATCAGCAACTCTTGGAAAAGCATCCTTTGAATCGGGAATATTTATTGCAATTGCCTCAGCAGTAGCGCTAATAATCATAATATTCATATTCTTCAGACAGATTGTTCCAGTAATTGGAATAGTGTGCGCAATGATTTTTGACGTATTATTTGGTCTTATGGGGATGGCTTTGTTTAATGTTCCCCTTTCTCTTCTTTCCATTGCCACTTTATTGATGCTTGTTGGGTACTCTGTTGACACGAACATAATGCTTACGTCAAGAATGCTAAAAGAAAAAGACGGTACTCCCGGGCAAAGGGCGACAAACTCGCTAAAAACAGGGCTAACCATGAGCGCAACAAGCCTTGCGGCGCTAATTGCAATGCTCATAGTTTCATTTTACTACCAAATAGACATTGTTTTTGATATTGCAATAATACTGACCTTTGGATTGTTTGGGGACATAATAGCAACCTGGCTTTTTAATGTTCCAATATTAATGTGGTTTGTAGAGAAGGTGAAAAAATGAATATTCTGATTAAAAACTGGCAATTTGTTTTAGTAGGCATTTTTGTTTTGCTTTCCATATTCTCTATATTGTCTTATGGAATTAATTTAGGAATTGATTTTAAGGGTGGAACACTTTACCAAGTGGAGCTGCAAAGAAGCGTAACAACCGAAGAAATGATGAGAATAATAAATACAATCGACCAAAGAATTGACCCTGCGGGTTTAAGAGGAAATGAGCTTTCTCCAATAGGGAGCGAGTTTATTGTAATAAAAACCGCTGAAACTGACCCGGTAGAACTTGAAAGAATAGAATCAAGGATAAGGCAGCAGGGAAAATTTGAAGCAACACTTGACGGGGAAGTAGTATTTACGGGAGATGAAATAAGAAAAGTCCTAAGAGGAGACCTTTCATTTGGAATATACCGATTAAGCGCAAATGCTTACGAGTGGAGCATGCCGTTTGTACTAAATGAGGCGGCAACAAAAAGATTCACGCAAAAAACATTCCACAAATGCGAAGTTGCGGGGGCCGGAACTGGGGGGCAAATAAATTACGAATGTGAAAAAACAACCTTTTTCCTGGACAAACCCGATGCACTCATTGTAATGAGTGTGGATAAATACAATTCGGATGAAAAATTAATGCTTGCAGGAAACAGATTTAACAACATTCCTCAGGATTCAAGCATTGAAGAACTGATTGAAGACTCCCAATTAACTGTTCTTACTGTTGACCAAAATGCAGGCCTTGACGAGAACAAAGCAAAAAGCGTTTTGGCAAAAACAAAACTCGCAATAGTATCTGAAGATGTAAGTGATTCAATAATAAAAGACCTTAATGCAATGGGGTTTTTTGTTGAGAAAAAAATAGGAAAAGAAGAATTGCCATGGATTTGGTCCATAAGCGGAGCAAAACAAATAATACGCTTAACAGAAGGAATAACAAACGAAGATGTTGCGGATATTTCGCAGGCAAAGGAATTCCCCACACTTAGAATTACAGGTTCAAGGGAAGACTATAAAGAGGCAAAGCAAGAACTTGAAGAACTGGCAATACTCCTTGAATCAGGCTCACTGCCAACCCCTGTAAGCGCAATATCAAAAGAAACAATCTCACCAGCGCTTGGGCAGTCATTCTTAAACAACATATTCCTGATGGGAATACTTGCAGTAATCATTGTGGCAATAGTAATATTTGTAAGATTTAGGACAATATCCCTTGCAGTGCCTGTATTTGCAACGGTACTTGCAGAAACACTAATACTTTTAGGAGTGCTTTCATTACCATTCATAAGGCAACCATTTGATTTAGCAGCACTTGCGGGGTTAGTTGCGGCACTTGGAAGCGGGGTTAATGCAGAAATAGTGATAGTTGATGAACTAATAAGCCGGACAAAACGCGAAACAATGTCACTACTTCAAAGAGTAAAAGCAGGTCTGTTCATAATAACCACTTCGGCAATAACAATAATAGGTGTGATGGGGCCAATAGTATTATTCTCAAGAAGCATGCCCGGGCTAAGCAGCTTATACGGCTTTGCGATAGTTGCAATACTAGGCGCAATAATAGGGGTAATAATCACAAGACCAGCATTTACAAAAGTTGTTGAAAAAGTAGTTGCAAAAAAAGAAGCAAAAGAATAAATTATTCAAAAAACTTCTTCGCTTTAATCCTAATTAATTCTTAGTGATCTTACTGCAGAGTTCTTAACTGATAATCAAAGCAACTCGTTAAACTCTCTTATTTTTTCAACCCTTTTTGTTCCAAAGTACCAGATGATTAAAATAATTGCACTCATCAAAAACCATGTTAATGTATGAACTAGTTCAGCATCAACACCTGCTTTTGCCGAAAGCAAAACCAACGAGACCCGAGGGATATTCATTAATAAAAGAAGAACCGCTCCTCCGATGAATAAAAATAATTTTTTTTGCAAAACAGGGCGCTTTAAAGAAAAAATTATTGCTGCAAGGATGCTTACACTCACAAGGCCTGTGCAGGAATTATTCACCAAAAAACCACTTTCCCCGACCATTATCAAATTCCCTTGGGAATTTAATCCAACTAAAGAAGAACTTAAACTAGCGATTGAATTATTTAATGCTCCGAGCGGGGCAAAATCAATTAAAATGCTTAACACTGCAAAGATAAAAAAAAACTTCAACAAGAAAAATAAGATTTTTTTATCCAAACTAAAACCCCTGGCATGCGATTTTTTATTTAACTTTGATTCTTTATTAACTTTTGGACTCTTATTTGCGAGAGTAGTGTTAGTTTTTGATTTTTTATTAATTTTTTTGCTTATACTTGCGCCGCGGTTTTTAGGCGATTTGCCGGTTTTTTTTGATTTTGTTTTTTGTGAATCTTTCAAAAAATCACCAAGGAACTTTCTTTAACCCGAGCTTGTGTGCAAAAAAGTTGCTCCACAAGTGAATAAAAAAAGTGGCTATTAAAAGAATAACAACAAGCCAAATCTCTGGCAACACTAAAAAAGAACTAAGGATTAAACCGCCCAAAATAAAATCAAGCTGGTCCGCAATAACCCATCGCTGGCCGCTTTTGATTCCAAACCTTCTCTTAAAAAAACTCTTAACCAAGTCCCCTATAATTGCCCCAAAAGAAAGCAAAATAGCCACAGCCAAATAGTTGGGCACAAGAACATTTGAGTAAGGAAAAAAAATCGTTATCAATAACCCTGCAATTATGCCACAAAGAATTCCAGTTAATGTTCCCTCAATTGTCTTTCCCTTTCCAAGAATGGGGTTAACCCCGATTTTTTTATTCAAATCGAGAGGAATTCTTCCTTTAGACAAAACGGGGGTGGAATTTGAGACATACAAAGGGATAATGTAAAGAAAAATTATTACTAAAGGAGTAATTAAATCCATAAATTAAACCACAAAAAAGTTCCAAATAATTAAATTAAACCGGTTAATAAGGCTAACACTACACAAAAAAACG
>CAZIPK010000039.1:0-8402 GCA_964541135.1 uncultured archaeon
TTTTAAGAAGTAAAAGAAGAGGAAAAATAAAAGAACCTTTGGCATAAAAATAAAGCATTAGTAAAAAAGGCTCAAACAAAAATAATGTTTGTGGAAAAAAAGTAAAGAAGAATAAATGAGTGAAACATAAGGATAATTGAAGTTTAATATAAAAGTAAAAAGAATTGTAAAAAATAATAAAACCATTTTGAGGGTGGTTTGAGTAATGTGGCTTTTGGGAAAGAATAAAAACCCATGCAACATAGTTTTGTTAAAAAATGAAGGATAAATCAAGTTTTTTTCGGGGGAGATTTTTTGGGGGCAATAATTGATTCACTTGTAAAAATATCACAGTACCTTCCAGAAATAAAGCGGCCCGTAAAAGAAGTTACTTTTAAAAATAAGCTATTGTGGACACTCGTTGCCCTGGTAATATTTTTTGTCCTGGCAAAAATAAGGCTTGTTGGGATGGACATGCTCTCCCCAAGCGTTCAGAATATTTTATTTGCCCAAACCCTTCTTGCAAGCGAAGTAGGAACACTAATTACGGCAGGAATTGGGCCAATAGTAATGGCATCCATATTTTTGCAGCTTTTTGTGGGGGCAAAATTAATCCAAATTGATTTAACAAGCATGGAAGGAAGGGCAAAATTCCAGCAATTACAAAAAATACTTGCAGTAATATTATGCTTTATTGAAGGATTTGTTTACGTTGCATCAGGCCTGTTAACCCCAATAGGCGGGGCAGGACTATTAAACCCATGGACAATAATAATTTCACTGCAAATCGCCATAGGCTCACTGATATTATTATACCTTGATGAGATAGTTTCAAAGTACGGGATAGGATCAGGCGTAAGCTTATTCATTGCAGCAGGAGTGTCAGGGGCGTTGTTTTGGCAGATATTTTTAGTCCCAATAGACACTGCGATGGATCCAGCACTAGCTGCTGGAGGAATACTTTTTAGGGCATTCACTACTGGTGACTTTACATTATTGCTTCCAATAGTGGGGGTAATAGCAATATTCTTAGTGGTTGTATTTGCAGAAGGAATGCATGTGAATATCCCCATAACCATGGGTTACCGTGGGACGGGGGGAAGGTATCCTGTAAAATTCCTTTATGTGAGCAACATGCCCGTAATACTTGCGATGGCATTATTCATGAATGTCCAAATATGGGCATTATTTTTAGCAAAAGTCCCTATAATAGGGGCAATAATGGAAGGGCTTTCATGGGCAGTAAAAATACCAAATATTGGGGGATTAAGTTTATTCCATGGGCTTATTGTACAAGGAATTAATTCTATTACTATCATAGCAATAGCCCAAGCCATAGTGTTTTTGATATTGTTAATAATTGCATGCATTGTGTTTGGATGGTTCTGGGTGCAAATGAGCAACCAAAGCACCCAATCGGTTGCGGCACAGCTTGAAAGAAGCGGAATGCAAATACCTGGATTTAGGAGAGACAAAAGAGTAATAGAAAAAGTGCTTGAAAGGTACATTCCGCCCATAACCATACTTGGCTCGATATTTGTTGCACTACTTTCAGGAGTAGGAGATTTTGTTCTGGCAGGAGTTACAAGCGGAACAGGAATACTTCTTACTGTGGGAATAGTGTATAGATTCTATGAAGAAATAGCAAAAACACAGCAGGAACTGCTTGCAAAAATAGTGGGCAAAATGGCGTAAAAAAATGCTTGCAATAAAATGAACAAAATTAAAATTATTTAAGGGATTAAATTAAACGAAATGGGGTTAGTCAGGGGATTAAATTAAGCGGAACGGAATTATTTAAAGATTAAGAAATAAACGTTGATTTTATCAAATTTGCATTTATTGGCAATTTAAAGGGGTTTTTTTAAGGAACCTTTTAAAATGTTGCCTTTAAGAAAATAAATATACTGGTGAGTATAAACAAAAGGTGAAGATTTGGAACCTGCAATATCGATATTCATAATAACACTGGTACTTGCGGGAATTGTGAAGTTTGTTCAAATCAGGTTTATAGACAAAAAAAAAATGAAGGCACTTCAAAAAGAGATTAAAGAAGACAATAAAAAAATGATGTCATTAATTAAGGAAGGTGATAAAAGAAAAAAAGAAATCGATGAATTGCAGCAAAGAATCATGACAAACCAGATGGAAGTAATGAACTCAAGCATGAGGCTTAATATTGTAATCCTTCCGGTTTTCTTTATGGCTTTGTGGGCACTCGGTTTTATTTATGCTGGAAAATTGTTTGAGTCGTTTATCCCATTGCCCACATTTAATAGTTTTGCTTTATTAAATCCAGGCAGCTGGATACCAACAGGAGTTGGGACCACGACAGGCTATTACAAAGCATATTTCTTTTATTATTTGATTTCGACTATTTCATTAGCAATAGTTGAAGCGGTTTATAATAAATTTGTAAAATTAAGGGCAAAAGAAAAAGTGGTGGACCATAAAGAAGCAAGGGTCGAAAATAAAGAAATGAAAGTTGAAAGTAATGAAGTAAAAAATGAGCAAGTGATTGGTGGTTAAAGATGGTTTCTCCGGACAAACGAGGCATGAAGTACAAGCACAAAAAAACCTCTTCAGGGACAAAAAAAGAATATTTTATAGGAAAGAAGAAAAAGCATAAGTGTGCAATAACAAGCAAACCGCTCAGCGGGGTGCCTCATGACACAAGAACAAGAATGAAGAATAAAAGCAAGACCCAAAAAAGACCAAGTGCTCCATTTGGAGGAGTATTATTGGGAAACGCAAGAAGACAGGTATTTGTTGAATTTGGAAAAGTGGAAGCAGGAATAAAGCAAATAGATGATGTTGATGAAAAATACCGCAAGTATGTAAAACAAGTCGTGAAAAAGTAAAAATTTTATTTTGGGGAAATTTTGGTAAAAAAATTAATTTATTTGAAAATTTGTTTAAAGAAAAATTGATTTTAAGAGTTGATTTAAAGTGGAAATAGGGGAAGTTTGCGTTAAAACAACCGGTCGAAAAGCCGGAAGTATAGTTGTGGTGCTGTCAAAAAACACCAAAGGCAAAGTTCTTTGTGATGGCATAAATATCAAAAGAAAAGAATACAATGTATTGCATTTATTTCCAACTGGAAAAACAGTTGGCGTAAAAGAAGGAGAAAGCCACGAGGGAGTAGTAAAAGCCCTTTCTTCAAACAAAAATTAAGGGAATAAAAGAGTATGCGAATTAATAATTATTAAAACGGAAGAATATTAAAAAAATGAATTAAAAGGTATATTGAAAATAAATGAAAGATTGTGAGTGATTTTTATGGCTGAGTTTAATTATATTGTTCGTGTAATAGGAAAAGACCTTGATGGCACAAAAAGCATTGAATCGGGTTTGCAGGGAATAAAAGGAATAGGCCAAAGAATGGGCGGTATTATTTCAAACAAGTTAATTAATGTAAATTAATTTCCCCAATTAAAGATGGTTGGATTAATGACCAACGAAGAAGTAAAACTTATAGAAGACATTATTTTTAATCCTGCAAAACACAAAATACCAAACTGGGTATTTAACAGGCAGAAGGATTATGAAGAAGGCAGTAATAAGCATTTAACAATGAATGACTTGGCTTTTTCATTAAGAAATGACCTTACAAGAATGGCTGAAATAAAGTCATATAAAGGGTTAAGGCACATGTGGGGATTGCCGGTAAGAGGGCAGAAGACAAAAAGTAAGCACAGAGGAAAAGGAAGTGTCGTAGGGGTAGTAAAGAAAGACACTGCAAAACCAGCCGCTGCACCAAAAACCGCCTCAAAGGATAAGAAGTGATGATTATGGGTGACCCAAAAAAGAAAAGAAAACAATTTCAAAGCCCGCGGAAATCTTTCCAAAAAGAAAGAATTGAAAAGGAAAATGAATTAAAGAAAACTTACGGCTTAAAAAATAAAAAAGAGCTTTACCGGTTCGAAACAATGATAAGGACAAAAAGAGGAACTGCGAGAAAGTTACTTGCATTTGCGCTTGAAAATAGATTGAAAAGAGAAAAAGAACTGCTCGATTCCTTAAAAAAAATGGGAATACTTAACGCAAGCCCCACTCTTGATGATGTTTTAGTTTTAACTCCCGAAGCATTGCTTGAAAGAAGGCTACAGACAGTAGTTTGGCGAAAAGGGCTGGCAAATACCACAAAACAATCAAGGCAATTCATAGTTCATGGGCATATTGCGATTAATGGGCGAAAAATTGACAAGCCAGGATACATAGTAAAGGCAGGGGAAGATGAGGCGATTGGCTGGTATAAAAACGAAATTATGTTCGAACAGAAAAAAACATACAAGAAAAAACCATCCAAGCAGGATGAAAAGCAGGACGAATTAAAAAAAGCATTTGAAGAAGCAAAACCAACCGGTGAAAAAGACAACGCTGGTGGCAAAGATATTGTTTCGGAAGAAAAAAAAGAACAAGGGAAAAAATAATTACTGGTGATGAAATTGGCTGAAAATAGGGGAATAGTGCACATTTATGCAACTCACAACAATACAATGTTGTTGCTTACTGACTTAAGCGGAGCAGAAACAATATTCAAATCAACCGGCGGAATGGAAACCAAAGCCCAGCACAAGGAAGGCTCGCCTTATGTTGCAATGAAACTGGCAGAAAACATAGCAAATGCTGCAAGAGAAAAAGGAATAAGAGAAATTTATGTAAAAGTAAGGGGACATGGGGGAAACAGAAGCTCTTCTCCAGGAACAGGATCAGAAGCGGCAATAAGGTCACTTACTAGAAATGGATTAAGAATAATTTCAATTGAAAATGTTACTCCTCTGCCTCATGACGGCTGCAGAAAGCAAAAAAAATTCAGGGGAAAAGCAAAGAAATGATTTTTTTAAATAATTAGGAAGATTAAATATGGATGTAAAAAAAGTTTATGAAGACGGTTCCCAAACCAAATACTTGGTTAAAGGAACTAACCATATTTTTATGAATACTTTAAGAAGAGCCATAATGACTTGTGTTCCCTGCCTTGCAGTTGAAACAGTACAGATTTATGAAAATGACTCTGTTATATTTGATGAAATGCTTGCAAACAGGCTTGGGCTTCTTCCAATAAAAACTGATGTAAAAACCTATAAGAAAAATGACACTGTTAAATTGGTTCTTGAAAAGACAGGGCCCTGTATGGTTACAAGCAAGGATATTAAATGCACTGATCCAAAAATAGAAGTGCTTGATAAAAAAATCCCCATAACAAAACTTGGAAAAGACCACAATTTGAAGATAGAAATGACTGCAGTCATGAATACTGGGGACGAACACGCAAAGTTCCAGCCAGCAATAGTTTCTTATAATGAAATAATTGAAATTGAAAATGATAAAGGCTATGACACAAAAGCAATAGTATCCCAAATGCCGAAAGGGAGCATTGAAGTTAAAGCGGGGAAATTATTCCTATCAGACCCTTACAATGTAAATAACCAGAACCAGCATTTGGACATATTGCGAAAAAACGGGGTAAAATTTAGTTTCAGCAAGACGGATTTTGTTTTGACAATAGATTCTACAGGGCAATTAACTCCTAAAGAAGTGCTGCAATCAGCAATAGAACAATTAGAGTTGAAGTTTACAGAATTAGAAGAACAAATAAAAAAGATTTAATGCACAATCACCCACAAAGTGGATGAAATGGCGGATGCTTTAAGGCATTGGGAACCAAAAAAAGAAAAAGAATGCTTTTAAAAAAAGCAGGCTTTGCAGGGGTTCCCGAGCGGTCAAAGGGGCAGGACTTAAGAAAATATTTTCTTTTCCAAAATCAGCAAAAAAATAAAATCTAGGGGGGAGGAATTGATTTTTTTAGTCATCCTGTGGCTTAGTGCCTTCGAGAGATCGAATCTCTTCCCCTGCATAATGAACCAAAACAAAATGATTAATGGAATATATTTAGCAAAGTGAATATTATGGCAAAAAAATTAGAAACAATAATGCTCATTTCGAGCCTTGAAAAAGCTTATAGAAAAACAAAGAAAAATTTCTGGAAAGATCTGGCTGAAAGGCTAAAAAGCCCTTCAAGGAGCAACATAGTGGTTAGCGTGGAAAAAATTAACGAAATTGCAAAGGCAAAAAAAGCAAGCATAATTGTTGTTCCTGGAAAAATATTATCAGAAGGGGAGCTTGAAGAAAAAATAAAAGTTGTTGCAGTAAGCGCATCAAAAACTGCAATTCAGAAAATGCAGAAAAAAAGTGAATTTGTTTATTTAAGGGATTTTGCAAAAGATTTTGATAAAGTAAAATTATCTGAAGTGGTTATTGTTAAGTAAGTTGATTTGGATTAATTGAAAAGAGCGCAGTGAAGGAAAATTGGTTTAAGGGGAAAATTTGGGTTTAAAACAAATAAATTTGAATGAATTTAGCGAAAAGAAATGAATTTGGTGTGTATTATGATAGTTGATATAAAAGGAATGGTTGCAGGAAGAGTTGCTACTAAAATCGCAAAGCTAGTCATAAATGGCGAAAGAGTTATAGTTGTTAATGCAGAAGAAGCAATAATAGTCGGAAATAAGGAAAACATACTTGAAAAATTCAGAACAAGGGTTAATGCGGCAGTAAAGTCAAATCCGCATTACGGCCCAAAATACGCAAGAATCCCTGATAGGATGTTTAGAAAAATGGTTCGAAATATGCTTCCGACAAAAAAGAGGACAAAAGAAAGAATGATTAAGAAACTATCAGTATACAATTCATTCCCTGCAGAACTCGGAAAAGAAAAAGCAGTTATTTTTGAAGAATACAAATTTAATGAAAGGAATAATTATTTAAAGCTAAAAGAAATAGCGAATTTGCTTGGCGGAAGATGGTAATAAAGGTGTTTTTAATGGATGAAGAAAAAAAAATAAAACCGGCGGCTAAAAGGGCAGGAATGACTGTAAAATCAAAGAAAAAAACAGCCATTGCGAGGGCGGTTATTAGGAAAGGAAAAGGAACGGTTAAAGTAAACAAAGTAAATGTCACGGTTTATGCACAAGGATATGTCAGAGAGCTTGTAATGGAGCCAATAAGGCTTGCAGGGGACGCAGCAAAAGAATTTGATATTGATGTAACAGTTTTTGGCTCTGGATTCATGAGCCAAGCCATTGCAGTAAGATCATGCATTGCAAAAGCAATCACTAAGGCAAAAGGCAAAAAGATAAAAGACCTTTACATGGCTTACGACAGGGCATTGCTTGTTGATGATGTTAGAAGAGTTGAAAGCAAGAAACCTTTGGGAAGAAAAGCAAGGAAGAAAAGACAACATAGCAAGAGATAAAAGGAATTTTACGATGGTGAGAAAATGATTGTTCCAGTAAGATGTTTTTCGTGTGGAAAGCCAGTAGCAGGCTTTTACGAAGAGTTTAAGGAAAGAGTTGCAAAAGGAGAAGATGCTGGAAAAGTCCTTGACGATTTGAAGGTAAAAAAATACTGCTGCCGAAAAACAATACTGACTCACGCAGAATTGATTGACGACGCAATGAAATATGTTAAATAATCAACTCAAAAAATGGGGATATTATGGAAGAAAATACGGGCATGATGGAAGAAAAAAAAGTTAAGCAGGAACTTGACGAAACAGAACTGTACAAGGGAAAAGATCTGCTTATTGACATAGAAGCCTACCTAAAAAGCGGGGTCCACATTGGAACAAAAATGAAGACTGGTGAAATGAAGAGATATGTTTTTAAGAAAAGAAATGACGGGTTAATGGTTTTTAACATAGAAACAATTGACAAAAGAATACGAATGATGTCCAAAATGCTTGCAAAATACAATGGAAAAGAAATAGTGGTGGTTGCAAGAAGGCTTTACGGGCACAAGCCGGTAAAAAAAATGGCCACAATGCTTGGAGCAAAAGAATTTGTTGGAAGATTCATTCCAGGAACATTCACTAACCCCCAGGCAAGGGTATTTTACGAACCAAAAATAGTTTTAGTAACCGACCCAATGGCGGATTCACAAGCGTTAAAAGAAGCAACTGAAATAGGGATTCCAGTACTTGCAATTTCTGGCAGCGAATCACCATTGACAAATGTTGATTTAGTTCTTCCGGCAAATAATAAGGGAAGAAAATCACTGGCACTGATTTATTACTTATTGACAAGGGAAACACTTGTTGAAAGAAAAGAAATTTCAAGGGACCAATTCAGCCCGCAAGTAAATGAATTTGAACAAGAAATAGATGAAACACAGGAAGAAAAAACAAGAAAAGTAAGCACTAACATGCGGTTTAGAAGAGGAAAAGGAAGAAGAATGAGCAGGTAGTCGAAATTACCTTTTTTTGCATTATTGATTCAAAATCAATTAAAATTTAGTTCTTCCAGATTTAAATTTTTTTCTGCTTTGTGACCTGTTTAATTACTCCAAAATAATTGAGAATTCGAATCCAAATTTTTTTGGACAGAAAATATAATTCAATTAAGTTCACTACAAGACGGGCT
>CAZIPK010000040.1:0-8238 GCA_964541135.1 uncultured archaeon
AGGAAAGAGTTGGATGCTTAACAGGCTTGTTGGAAAAAAAGTAACTGAAGTCACCCCTTACCCATTTGCCACAAAAGAGCCTGCTCCTGGGATGATGGTTTATGACGGCGCGCTAATTCAGTTGGTTGAACTGCCGGCAATAATTGAGGGATCCAGTGAAGGAAAAGCTCAGGGGAAGGAAATAATGGGGGTAATAAGGAATGCTGATGCTATTTTGTTTACAATTAATTCGGAAGAGCAAAAAGAGGTTTTGATAAATGAGCTGAAAAATGCTTATATTTTTATTAATAAAACAAGACCGCCCATTACGGTTAAGGCGTCTAGTTTTGTAGGCATACAAATTTCGGGCAAAGAACATTTGGCATTTAGTGTTGAGCAATTGGAGCAGTATTTGAAGAACTCGGGATTTGTTAATTCACAGGTAATTGTTTCTGGAAAAATAAATAATTTAAGCGAGGTGGCGGAGGCAATGAATGAAAAAATTTGCTACAAAAAAGCAGTTTTTGTAAATCCTTACGATGTTAATGACCATTCGCTTGTTGACTTAAAGGATCAGTTGTTTTTGCTTTTGGAAAAAATTCTTGTATTCACAAAAAAACCCGGTGTTTCGGCCGACTTAAGTGATCCATTGGCTCTTGAAAAAAACAGTACGGTTTTTGATCTCGCAAAAATACTTCACAAGGATTTTGCAAAGAACTTAAAATTCGCGAAGGTTTGGGGTTCAACAAAATTTGAGGGGCAAAGAGTGGGTCCGGAGTATGAATTAAAAAACAAGGATATTGTGGAGATTTCAGCCTGATTAAAATAAATTGCTTTTGAAAAAAATTTGGTCAAGTGATCTTTTTGGTGAAGAATTACTTTTTGTCGCCTGTGCCTTTTACATTATTTCCTTTGCCTTTTTTTAGGAATAGGTAAACAGCTAGGAAAAGTATTACTACTCCAATAACCCACATAATGTCATAGTTTGGGTTTTGGATAATTACTTTGAATGTTTTTTCAAAGTAATGTGGTCCGTTTGAATCAAAAAATCCGTAAGCAATGACCACATTTTGCTCTCCTTTTGCCCTTAAAGGCAGCTGGGCAACAAATTTTTCTTTAATTGTTTTTTTTGGCTCAAGGCCCTGTATTAAAATTGGCTTTGTTTTTACTTCAAATTTTGCAGGGGCTATCATTTCAACGCTGAAAGTGCTTAAATTATAATCCTGGTTATTTGTTAGCGAGAAATCTACCTCAAACTGGTCTGTTCCGGAATTGTTTATTGTCCTTGATTCCATCAAAACCTCAACAGGGTACTGAATTGCATCAACTTTTGTAACTGTTGCGTTTGTTGTTTCCTGGGTTTCTCCGTAATAAGCGTAAATGTTTTGGCTTTCATTATTGGTGTTTGCCATTTTTACCTTGAAAAATAATTCCTTCATTTCGTTTGGCTTTAGGTTTTCAATTGTTTTTACAAGCATTGTCTTATCTTCCATTCCGTCAACAAAAACAATGCTTTCATCGCTGGTTAACCTTATGTAAGTGTTTTTTATTGTTGCGCTTGAGGAATTCATTATTTTTAAAGAAAGCAAGGCAACCTCATTTTCTCCAAGCGCCTTTTTGTCAGTGGAGATGTTTGCCAAATAGCTTGCATTTACTGTTGCAATTAAGAAGACAAAAAAAAATAAAGCGAGCAAATTAATTATAATTTTGTTCATTGTCTTCCTCCTTTTTTTTCTTTTTTAAAACAAAATTTTGGAGTACAAAAATGATTATTATTAGGGCGACTAGGCCGATTATTGCCATAGTAATTAAGCTATTGTCGTTGATTTGGTTTTGAATAAAGCCTTCCCCCATAATGTCTTTTACATTTCTCTCTGCTTTAAGCGCATACTCCTTTGCCTTGTCATATTCTACATTATTGTACCTGCTTACCGCTCCGTCCCAGTTTGTTTTTAACGCCGCCACTGCCTCTTGATTTTTCCATGCTTCAATATTTTCTTCTGCAAGGATTGATGTTGCTGCTTTTTGGAGAGTGTCAAAACTTGGGTCCACTTTAATCATTTCGCTATTTTGGCCGTACATTATTTTCCACGCTTCGTTTCTTTTTTTGCGGTTGATTAAGGTAGTTGCGTAATTCTCGCTGTTTTTTGATTCATTAAAAATTGTTTCAACCTCTGTTCTCAATTGTTCATTTTCGCTGAATATTGTTGGCAATTTTCTTGCGTTTATCGGGATTTGAAGCAGGTTAATTAAACTTCTTTTTTGGTCAACTCCAAGCTCGCCTGATTCAAGCGACCCTATTCCCTGGCTTAATTCGCTTATTTCTTTATTTAATTCGGTAAACAAGTCTTTCATATCAGAAATTTCCAAAAAGTAGGTAGTGTAAGTGTTTTCATATTTTGTTATTTCATTAGTGTCAGGACTGTTGAAGAATTCTAATTCAAAAAGCCTGTATTGCTCAAGATTTTTGGTCAGTGAAACACTCCTTTGGGCAAGTTCGTCGCTCAAATCAATTAAATCACCAGCACTTGCTACAAGGGATTCTGCTTGTGTTGAATTAATTTTATTTAACTCTGTTCGCACTGTAAGCAGGCTGTTTTTTAGCGAGCCAAAATCATTTGACAAGTCATAATAGTAATTTTTGGTGTAGTGTGTAAAAGGCCAGCTGGATGAAGTTTTACTCGCGCTTAAACTGGTCATTTTTGTGTATACAATGGCCGCCTTGATTAGGTCCCTTATTTCAAGGTCGCTTGAGGCGATTTCCCCAGTTGAATTTTTTATAGGAATGTAACAATTAATATTTTCATTACTTTTTGCGGCAATTATGACGTATGAGTCCCCTTTGTAGGAAATCATTTCTTTTGCAGCCGAGGCGATTTCACCGGTAAGCAGGTAATTATTCCTGACGCTCACAATAGCAATGGCTTCCTCGCTTGAAATGCCAAAGCTAACTTGAGCAATTATTGCAATTAGTAAAAGGCTTACTATGGTTCTTATTTGCATTAAATAAAAAAGTATTTCTTGGTATTAAAGCTTTCCTTGGTTAAAATTAAGCCGATTTTTTGAATTTAGTAAAATAGGGTTTATTGAAACAAAGAAACTGATTTTTTAATAATTTGTGAGGTAGTTTTTTTTGAAAATTTAATTTATTTTGCGGGTTTGGAGTAGGAGAATTTAAATACTTCTTAAGTTACAATTATTTCACAGTGATTTGGATGAAGAGACATGGAAAATCTCATAAGTTAAGAGAATTAGGTTTACATCATCAGAGTTTGCATAGTTTGGGCAACCATCATAGAAAAGCACTTAATTCACGCATGGCTGAATTGTTAAAATCGCAGGCGGTTAGAGCAAAGCGAGAAGCGCTTAGATTGAGGGAAGTTGAAGAAGCCAAAGGAGAAGTGCATCCATTAGGCCAATATGGGATTAAGGTTCCAAGAAGCCGCGCTAAAAAAACTGTTGGCAAACCTAAAAGAGTTCGCAGAAAAGTTAAGTATAATCCTGATGCGAGATGGTAAATAGTTTGCGAATTAACTTTCAAGTGTATTAATTATTTATTTGATTATTAACTATTTATTTAATTATTTTTTCTTGTTGTTAGGCATTAATTACTTTAAATAGTTTAGTAGTTGTTAGCAATTTGATTTCAGCCAGATTTTTTTTTACTTCGCTTCCACTTTTGTTTCTTTTCCAAAAGTTAGTTCTTGGATGTTGTGTGCGGCTCTTAGTTCTTTTTCAACGCTTTTTAGGGATTCTTTTGCAGTGGCTTTTTTTATGCTGTCTTTTAGGCTAAGGTTATTCTCCTTTTTTGCCTTCCATGTTTCGGAATTAAATTCAATTAAGTCAGTGGTGCTGATAGTGCTTTTTGAGTTGGTTTTTTTTGGGAAGCTTTTTTGGGTGATGTTTTCTCCAAAAAGTTCTTTGTAAGTAAAGTAAGTCATCGCGGGGGTTATTGGGTAGAGTAGTTCAAGTAGCGCGCGTAGTGAATCACGCAGGGTTTTAATTGCGGCATTTCTTTGCTGTGGAGAAAATTTTGTAATGGGGTCATTATTGTATGCTCTTCTTTTTACTATTTCAACATAGTGTGAGGCAAATTCATCCCTGATGAAATTAATTACCCTTACTACTGGGTTGTGGAAATCATAATTTAGGTAACTCTTATGGCTTTCTTCAATTAGTTTGTCAACTTCCTGCAAAAGCCATTTATCAATCTCCATTAATTCAATATTTTTTTCATCATTTGCACTTAGTTCAAACATTGAGACAAATTTTGATACGTTCCAAAGTTTTTCCATTATTTTGCCTGCGTTTTCTATTCTTTCAAAAGAGCACCTAAAATCAGTTCTGTCCAAGTTTCCTTCAATTGCGCACCAAACCCTAAAAGGGTTTGCCCCGAATTTTTCCAAAACCTTGTGGGGATCAATGCTGTTTCCCTTGCTTTTGCTCATTTTGTAGCCGTTCTCGTCAACTATGTGGTAGTGAATCCAGGCGTCTTCAAATATTGTTTTGCCTGTGAGCAAATAGTCTTTTAGCAGGGTGTAGTAAAGCCAGGTTCTTACAATTTCCTTTCCTTGCGGTCTTAGGCTGCACTTGGAATTTTTTGAGAAGAATTTAGGGTATCTATCATAGCCAAGAATGTAAAGAGGGGAGATGCTTGAATCAAACCAAGTGTCAAAAACCCTTTCATCGCCTCTAAATTCTTTTCCTCCGCACTTTTTGCACACTCCTTTGTACTCTTCCTTCCATGGCTGGACATACTTGCCTTTTTGTGCAAGCATTGGTGCGTTGCATTTCTTGCAATACCACATGGGCACTTCGGTCGCGTAGAATCTTCTCCTTGTTATCGGCCAGTCAATTGAAACCGAGTCAATCCAGTCAAGGAGTATTTGGCGGGATTTTGGGGAATAAATATTAACTTCATGGGCAATTCTTCTCAAATCCTCTTTGAATTCTAGTTGTTTTAAATAATATTCTGGCATTTCTATGAATTCAATTGCCGCACCGCTTCTTTCGCTTATAGGGGTTCTGTGCGCGGCGGTGGGGGTTATTTTTTTCAATAAGTTTTGCTTTTGGAGTTCTTCAATTATTTTTTTTCTCCCCTCGATAATGCTTAGCCCCTTAAGAGGCCCGGCATTTTCGTTTAGCGTGCCGTCCTTGCTTAATGCGATTACTCCTTTTAACCCCTGTTCAATGAAAAACCTTATGTCTGTTAGGTCCCCATAAGAGCACATCATCATTATTCCAGTTCCTTTTTCAATTTCGGCTGCGGGGTGGGAAATGCAGGGAACTTCCTTATTGAAGAATGGATTGATTAGTGTTTTTCCTTCCAAGTGCTTGTACCTCTTGTCTAGTGGATTAAATATTACCATGCCGCAGGTGCATATTAATTCGGGGCGGGTTGTTCCGATTATTACTTCTTCATTAGTTCCCTTGACTTTGAACACAATGTCGTGGAAAAAGCCGGGGCGGTCTTCGTAAATTATTTCAGAATCAGCAACAGTGGTTTGGAGTTTTGGGTCCCAATTAACAACTTTATTTGCTTCATAAATCAAGCCTTTGTCATATAAGTCAATAAAAGTTGCCTGAGTTAGTGAGCGGTAACTTGGGGAATCAGTTTGATAAATTTCGCCGATTTTTTCCCCATCTTTCCATGAAGAAAAAGCTATTCCGCATTTGAAGAAAGAATCAAGGCTTTCTGCTGTCGTTTCGTTTAATAGTTTTCTGCAGTACTCCACTGCTTTGTCTCTTGAGAGTTTAGTGAAATCAACTTTAAATTTTTTTTCAGCGCTGATTTCTATTGGGAGCCCGTTTTGGTCAAGGCCAAGAGGGAATAATACTTCATATCCAATCATTTTCCTAAACCTTGAAATAAAATCCATTATAACATAAGTGCTTGCGTGTCCTATGTGGATTGGAGAATTAATGTACGGCGGGGGAGTGTCTATGGAATAAATTGGTTTTTCTGTATTTTCATTGAATGCAAATGCTTTGGAACTCCGCCACTCTTCAAAAATCGCGAGTTCCATCTCCTTAGTAAAGCGTTTTTCTTTAATCATCTGCTCACCAAAATTTTATTAATCGAATTAATATTGATTCTACAATTTAATAGAAGGAAAAGAAGCAATTTAAAGCTAATGATTGGAGTTAAAAAACACTTAAAATAACGGCTAAATCTCAACCAGTTAAAATAATCACTTAAATTAATTATTCTTTTTAGTGTTTGCTTAATTATCGTGAAATGCGTAATTATTATGAAATTAAAGAGAAGGTTTTTGTTGAAATTAGCATTAAATTTTTTACAGAACGATACAAAACACCTTTCTAATACAAATTGCTCCTTCGTTTATTAATAATAAATCCTTATTTTATTATGTAATAAAATGTATAGCCCAAGGAAGTTTTTTAGCGCCGTGTATTTAATGATTAATTTGAATGGTTTTAGGAAGTTTTTTTTGAGTACCAAGGAAGTTTTTTAGATTAATATATTTAATTATTAGTTATGCAAAAATCAACTTTTTTGGTTAGTTTTTTTGGGCGCGTGCAGGGCGTGGGTTTTAGGATGCTTGTGCTTAGAAAAGCCAATGAATTAGGCCTTGTTGGGTGGGTAAAGAACTCAAGCAAATTTAATTTGGTTGAGTCTTGCTTTCAGGGGGAAAAAGAAAAAATTCAAAAACTAATTGAAGAATTAAAATCAAACAAAGGATTTATCCGTGTGGATAATGCGGTTGTTGAAGAAGTCTCAAACTCTACAGAATTCAAAAAATTTGAAATTAGGTATTAAGATATCAATCGCGAATAAATTCAAATTTCGAATAAATTTAATTAGAAAAAATTAATGTAATTTATTTTTAGTGTTCAGTTATTCTTATTTTTTTTGCATCTTTTGTAAATTCTATTTCCGCTTTTCCGCCGATTGGGAAGGTAAGCATGGGGGTGGTGTGGCCGAAGTCAGCGTTTGCTATTATTGGCATGGAGTGAAGTTCTTTTTTTGAATTAATTATTTCCCTCAATTTCTCAATTGTGAAATTAACGCTTTTTTGTGCTCGACCAAAAATAATTCCTTTCACTTTATCAAATCCTGGCTGGTGGATTAGGGATTGAAGTTGCCTATCAAGCGTTACATCAAAAGAGTTTCCCGCGCCAGCATCATCTTCAATTAGTAAAATTGAGTCCTTTAAATTCGGCATAAATTCTGTTCCTTGCAGTAATGCAAAGGTTCCTAAGTTTCCCCCAATTAGTGTTCCTTTTGCTTTTCCCTCGTTAATTACCACCATTCCTTCGTTTTTGAAAAACACTCTGCTTTCCTGGTCAAGGTACCACGCATCATCACTCCATTCAGTTGAAGGAGTAATTTCAAATGGTTCGGGTGAGAATAAGCATTTCTTGAAGTACTCTGTAGTATACTCGTTTCCTTGTTTCATTCCAAATGAGGAGTAATGAGGGCCAAGATAAGTCACTAGTCCGGTTTTTGCATAAATCGCATTGTTTAGTGCAGTGATGTCGGAGTAGCCGCAAATAATTTTTGGGTTTTTTTTAATCAAATTGTAATCAAGGTATTTTAATAGCTGGTTTGAATTAAACCCTCCAATAGTGGTTAGTATTCCATCAATATTTTTATCACTAAAAGCTTCGTGCAAATCGCTCACCCTTGAACTTATTTTTGAAGAGAGGAATAAATCGCTTTCCTCCGCATTTTTTGAATAAGAAATTGTTAGGAAAAAATCTCCAAGTGTTTGATTTGCTATGGTTCTGACTTCTTGAGAAATTATCCTCATTGACCTTGATGGGGAAGAGACCCTTATTTTTGCGCCTTTAAAAAGTTTTTTTGGAATCATATACTTTATTTTTATGATTGGATTAAAATAAAATCCTTCCTTTTTAATGCAAAAAACAAATTTCCTTTAAATAACGGAAGTTTAAATTACTTTCTTCTTCTTTAATTATTTAATACGCTATGCAAAGCGAGGGCGTAATTGTAATTAAACCAGCGTGAATTTATGCGCTTGTCGGGGACATAGTATACCGGCAGTACAGACGGCTCCAGACCGTCGGAACGGGGTTCGATTCCCCGTGTCCCCATTTTTTTAATTATTTTAACTTATTAAAAATAATATTTTTTGTTTTTTCTTTGTTTTAAGCGTTTTATTTTTTTTAATTATTTTTGTTTTTGTAGTGGTTGAGTTTTTGTTTGAATCGCTTTTTTTATTTGCAAACTTTTTTATAGTAGTTACTCTCTTGTCTTAGCATGGATTTTAAGGG
>CAZIPK010000041.1:0-8226 GCA_964541135.1 uncultured archaeon
AGGAGTGTTGACAAGATTTGCCTGCCAATTAGGCGCAATTGCTGGCGGAGCAAGCAAAAAACAATTCGATGCACTAGGGGAATTTGGGCAAATAGTCGGGGTGGGGTTTCAAATACAAGATGACATACTTGAACTAACTGAAGACAAATTTAAAGAAGGAAAAGGAAGCATAGGTGGCGACATTCACGAAGGAAAAAGAACCTTAATAGTGATAAGGACACTGCAAAAAGCAAATTCAAAAGACAAAGCAAGGCTAATTGAAATACTTGATTCACACACGCTTGATGCAAAAGTAATCCAAGAAGCACTTGACATAATAAACAAATATGACGGAATACCTTATTCAAAAAAACGCGCAGAAGAATTGGTAATAAGCGCATGGAAAAAACTCGACAAAGTGCTGCCAAATAGCAACCCAAAAACCCTCCTAAAAAGAGTGGCAGAATACTTAGTTGAAAGGAAAATATAATTCTGACTATTGTGTCGAATTAATTAGCGTAATTTATTTTAATTTTAACGAAGTACGCTAATTACTTTGGATTTAAATTATTAGACTGGGATTTTTTTGCAACATTAGTTAGGGGCAATTTTATTTTTTTGGATTAATTTATAAACACTTAAGGAACAAGGTAATTATGACTCAAAGTGTTTCAGCAATAGAGAAAAGAAAAATAGAACATTTGGCGCTATGCGCTAATAAGGATGTTGCATTCCACGAAAAAACAACCCTGCTTGAATGCGTTGAGTTAAATTACAAATGCCTGCCAGAAATAAGCCTCCATGAGGTTGATTTAAGTACTGAATTTTTAGGAAAAAAATTTTCTTTCCCTTTCATGGTAAGCGCAATAACTGGTGGAGCGCAGGCTGCAAAAAAAGTCAACCTTGATATAGCAAAAGCATGCCAAGAAGTTGGCGTTGGAATGGGTTTAGGAAGCATCCGCGCAATGCTAAAACAACCTTCGCTGTCGGAAACTTATTATGTCCGAGATGTCGCTCCTGACATATTCATTGCGGGAAATATCGGCGCGGCACAACTAAAAGAATACACTCCTGACCAGCTAAATGAAGCGCTTAATGCAATTGAAGTTGATGCACTTGCAATTCACTTAAATGCTGCCCAAGAATCGGTACAGCCAGAAGGGGATGCGGACTTCTCCGGATTAATAGCAAAAATTGCTGAATTCTCTGAAGCAATAAAAGTTCCTGTTTATGTAAAAGAAGTGGGGCACGGAATAAGTTATGAAGTGGCAAACGCATTAAAAGAAACAAAAATTAAAGCAATTGATGTTCAAGGGGCGGGGGGAACGAGCTGGACAGCGGTTGATGCCCTGCGCCACAAAAAAGGATTTGGATTAGTGTTTAGGGAATTTGGAATACCCACCGCTGTATCAATAATTGAAACGAAAGAAGCTGTCCGCGGTACGGGCAAAAAAATTGTTGCCTCAGGCGGAATAAGGACCGGAATTGACGCGGCCAAATCAATTATTTTAGGCGCAGATTTATGTGCAAGCGCAATGCCTGTGCTAAAAGCTCAAGCAAAGAAAGGAGAGGAAGGTGTAAAAGAATACTTACTTAATTTAAAAAGAGAAATGGGGATAACATCTTTTTTGCTTGGCTGTAAAAACCTAGCCGAACTAAAACAAGAAAAACCATTACTTTTAGGCAAATTAAGGGAATGGATAGAAAAATAGTTCGTCAAATGTCGTATTATATTTCGTTTTTTGGATAGCTTTTTATACTTGTTTTCCCCAAAATAGATTTATACTTGGTGAGCATTCAAATACTCTCAAAAGAGTGTTTGAAAAAGTTAGTTTAAAGCAATAAATCTAATGGGGAAAAGAATTGGTGTTTAAATGAAAGTACCACTATTGCCTTTGGAAGAAAGAAAAATAACTTTCAAAGAAGTGGAAACAGGCTTTGCTAAAGAAGATGCATTAAAGGAAGCAATTCGCTGCCTCCAATGCAAAGAACCCAGCTGTGTAAAAGGTTGCCCTGCGGGAGTAAATATTCCCGGCTTCTTAAAAGCATTTAAAGAAGGCGACGCACTAAAAGCAGTTTCCATTATCCGTGAAAGAAATTATTTCCCAAGCATCTGTGGACGGATTTGCCAGCACGAAAGACAATGCGAAGGCCACTGTATCCTTGCAAAAACCAAAGAAGGGCCAATATGCATAGGAGGGGTCGAGAGATTTATTGGGGACAATACTCCGTTTCCTAAACGCCGTAATCTTGTAGGAAAAAAAATTGCAGTAATAGGTTCAGGTCCATCAGGTCTTGCTGTAGCTGCCTACTTATCCCTAATTGGAATGCAAGTAACAGTGCTTGAAGGAACAAACTCCTTTGGGGGAGTAATAAAATACGGTGTTCCGGAATTTCGCCTCCCAAAAGAAGTTGTTGCACGCGAACTAACCGGCCTGCACGAATTAGGAATAGATTTTGAACCAAACTCGAAAATAAATGAAGAATCCCTTGAACAAATAGCAAAAAGATACGATGCAGTATTTGTAGGAACTGGAGTTGGAAAAGCAAGAATGCTTGATGTGCCCGGTTCAGGACTAAAAGGAATAATGTCGGCAATGAAATTCTTGGTAAATGTTAATCAAAGCGGCCTTCCCATGATTGCACAAGGAGAAAAAACAGTAATTGTTGGAGCAGGATATGTAGGAATAGACTCAGCAAGAAGCGCAATACGCTTAGGCGGAGATGTTACTTGCTTAACTTTGGAAACAGAAGAACAACTAATCCAAAGAGTGTCCATAAAAGATTTTGAGGAAGCAAAAGAAGAAGGGGTAAAATTTATTTTTGGAGTAAAAGTTAAAGAATTTTTGGGGAAAGAAAAAGTGGAGAAAATAGTTTATGAAAACCACCTCAGGGTTGAACTTGAGTGCTCAAAAGTAATTTGTGCAATAGGTCAGGAACATGAAGAAGATTCGCTAAAAGCCCCGCTACGCACAGGAAAAAACGGGTGCATCAGCGTAAATGAAAACCATCAAACAGTGATATCAAATGTTTTTGCTGCTGGCGACTGTGTTCACGGACCAAAAACAGTAATAGAGGCAATAGACGCTGGAAGAAAAACAGCTCAATCAATTATTAAATACCTTGACAACAAAATGGCTAACGAAGCACTAGGAATGAAAAACCCTCAAGAAAAAGAAAAGACAAAACCAAAAATAGACCACACGAATAAGGATATATAAATTAAATAACCT
This sequence comes from uncultured archaeon, assembly GCA_964541135.1. Classification (GTDB taxonomy): domain Archaea; phylum Iainarchaeota; class Iainarchaeia; order Iainarchaeales; family JAAZKV01; genus JAAZKV01. The sequence continues at coordinate 3,213 of CAZIPK010000041.1, forward strand.
GTCAAAAATTTGTTCTTAATAAATCGACGAACTGGCTTGGTTAATACTTATTTAATTGTTTGAGCAGCACTTATCTTGGGCAAGTATTTTATTTGTTTAGTAAGTATTTTATTTATTCAAAGGAGCTTAATAATTATGGCACTTAAATCAAAACAAATACAACAAGCCCAAAGAATAACTATTTTTGACACTACTTTAAGGGATGGGGAGCAAACTCCTGGAATAGCGTGGACTTTTCAACAAAAATTAGACATCGCAAGAAAATTGGATTCTCTTGGTGTGGATGTAATGGAAGTGGGTTTTTTACATCCAAAAGCAGTTGATGACATACACCTTGTTCAAACGCTTACTAACGAAAGAACAAGAGCAGAAATCTGTGCCCTTGCAAGACTACGATCAGATGATATTGAAACAGTCGCTAAAAGCGGGGCAAAAAGAATAAATTTTTTTATACCTGTATCAGGAATTCAAGCTAACGCGATGGGCATGGATTTAGGTAAAATTGAGCAACTGGCGGTTGAAGCAACTAGGATGGCAAGAGAAAAAAGATTGAAAGTTGAGTTTACTTTAATGGATGCGGCAAGGGCAAAACCGGATTTTCTTGCTGGACTAGCAATAAAATTAGAAAAAGCAGGGGTTAATATTTTGACATTGTCAGACACAGTTGGGAGTCGAAATCCTACTGGAACATACAAACTATTTGCAGAATTAAGAAAAAAAGTGAGGTTGCCTCTTTCAGTCCATGTTCATAATGATAGGGGGCTTGCAACTGCAAATTCTTTAGCCGCAGTTGAAGGGGGGGCCACACAAGTCCATGTCACTGTCGGGGGATTAGGTGACAGGGCAGGAAATGCTTCACTTGAAGAAGTTGTTATTGGGTTAAAAGATTTTTATGGAAAGAGGACAAGGATAAAAGTAAGAAAATTGACTGAAATAATTAAGAGTATTGCAAAAATTGGCAAGTTCTCAATTCATCCAAGCAAACCAATAGTCGGAGCAAGAGCATTTGCACACTCTTCAGGAATACACGCTGCTGCATTAAATGGTTTTGAGCCATTTAATCCAGTAAGAGTTGGGGCTAAAAGAGAAATACTTTACGGGAAAGGGTCTGGAAAAGCAGCAGTTGAAGCACTCGTCAAAAGATTGCACATTGAATTAACCTCTGCGCAAATTGATGCATTAGTGGCTAAACTTAAAAGCTCTGGTTCCATGGGAAAGGTTCATAGAGAACAAGCAGTTGCAAGGGCGATGAAGTTAGGTCCAAAATTTAGGGCGGCAAGTGCACGAGGCGCAAGCTATTCGCGCAGAACATGATTTTATTTTTTGGAGTTGATTTAATGGATAAAGAATCATTCGCAGGGTTTTACAAGAAAAGCATTAAGGAAAGACAAGAGATTGTTGGAAAAGAATTTATGCTAAGTGAAGCTGAAGTCGGATTGCTAAAAAAAGAAGGACCATTACCCTTTGAAGTAGCGAACAGAATGATTGAAAATGTTATTGGTACTTTTCCTTTGCCTCTAGGCTTAGCAACTAACTTTGTAATTGATGGGAAAGATTATATTATTCCTTTTGTTTTAGAAGAACCAAGCGTGGTGGCTGCAGCAAGCAATGCAGCAAAATTATCAAACGGTTTTACTACAAGCGCTGATGAGCCGGTAATGATTGGCCAAATCCAGATAGTAAATTGCAAGAACGCAAAAGAAGGCGTAAAAAAAATAATTGAAAAAAAGAAAGAAATAATTGAAGAAGTAAAGAATGTTGACTCTGTTTTAGTTAAGTTCGGCGGAGGCCCAAGAGACTTAACTGCAGAAATACTAAAAACCCCTAGGGGCGAAATGATTTTAGTGCACTTATTAGTTGATGTGAGGGACGCAATGGGTTCAAATGCAATAAACACCATGGCTGAAAAAATAACGCCCACACTTGAAAAACTATCCGGTGGGGAAGTAAGGCTAAGAATAGTTTCAAACCTAGCAATTCACAGAAAAGCAAGAGCCAAAACAACTTGGACAAAAAAAATGCTTGAAGAAAGCACTAAGGGAGAAATAAAAGGGGAAGAAGTAGTTGAAAGAATTCTTGATGCTTACGAATTTGCAGTAGCTACTCCATTTAGGGCCACTACACACAATAAAGGAATAATGAATGGAATAGATGCACTAACCATTGCTACTGGAAATGATTTCAGGGGAGTAGAGGCAGGCGCGCATAGTTTTGCATCACACGGCCACTCTTATGCTCCGCTAACAAAATATTATAAAGATAAGGAAGGAAATTTGGTTGGAGAAATAGAAATGCCTCTAGTTTTAGCAACAATTGGAGGGACAATGAAATCAAACCCCTTAGCACAACTTTCACTAAAAATTCTTGGAGTAAAGAGTTCAAAAGAACTTGCAAGAATTGGTGCGGCAGTAGGATTAGCGCAAAATATGGCTGCGATGCGTGCATTAGCTACTGAAGGTATACAAAGAGGACACATGAAGCTTCATTCAAAAAACTTGGCAGTACAAGCGGGCGCTGTTGGAGAAGAAATTGATATTGTTGCGCAAAGAATGGTTGAAGCAAAAGAAGTAACACAAACAAACGCAGAAAAAATATTAAAAGAATTGCGCGCAAAGAAATAATTTTTGTATGCGGAAATTAATTATTTAAAAAAGCAAAAAATAATTATTTGAAAAAAATTAAGCAATAATCAATTTGCCCTGAACAAAAAATACTTGGGCTTTTGCCATTAAGGGTTAATACAAAAATAAGTATTATTAACCCTTAATGTGTACTATTTTTGAATGTGGCTTCAAATATTAATTAACGGGCTAATTGCAGGGGCGATTTATGCGCTAGTTGCCGCAGGCTTTTCTTTAATCTACTCAACAAACAAATTTGTTCACTTTGCCCACGGAGCAACAGTTGCCTTCTCCGCTTATATGTTTTACATGCTTTTCTCCATGTTTGGCATTGATTTGTGGCTCTCAGTAATACTTGCACTTGCTTTAGGTGCGTTGCTTGGGTATGGGATGAATTTTTTAGTTTACCAGCGCTTAAGGGAAAGAAAAGCCAGCCCATTAATACAATTAGTTGCAAGTGTTGCGTTGCTCATATTGATTGAGTCAATTATTTTAATGTCATTTGGGGCGGATGTAAAATCAATTGATTTAATTAAAGTGGCAAAAGGAATGGAGTTCTTTGGAGCAATAATCACTCCACTGCAATTAGGGATTGTAATAGTTGCATTAATCCTACTTGGCGTTCTTTACATTTTCATGAAGAAAACAAAATTGGGAAAAGCAATGAGGGCAGTAGCGGACAACAAAGATGCTGCAGAAATAGTCGGGATAAGTGCAAAAAGAATTTTTGCATGGAGCTTTGTAGTTGGCTCATTAATAGCTGGTGTTGCTGGGATACTTGTTGGTTTAGAACAAAATTTAGAACCCATGATGGGAACAAATTTAATGATAAAAGGTTTTACTGGGGCAATAGTTGGGGGGATAAGTTCAGTTCCAGGCGCAATACTTGGTTCATTTGTTTTAGGTTTTGCGGAAAACATTGGGATATGGTTCTTGCCTTCAGGGTATAAGGACGCAATAGCATTTGTAATACTATTTGTTTTCCTGCTATTTAGGCCACAAGGATTATTAGGGGTTAAAAGAAGCGGGGATAGGGAAACAACAAAAGGGTGAAAAATAAAAAACAAAAACCATTTAACTCGGCAATTGACGAAGTTAATTTCGTCTTTTAGGAAAGGTTTTTATAGTGGAGTGATTGAAAAGTGTTTATCAGCGGTGAGCTAAAAAAATAAATTAATTTTGAATTTAGTTTAATTACTTTAATAAAAAACTCAAATAAAAGAAAGTGATTATTTTTATTATGGGAATTTTTTTCATGATTAAGTTAAATTAATCGGGTTGATGAAATGGCTGGAATAATTGGTTGGGGAGCATACATTCCAAAATACAGAATAAAAGCAGAAACAATTGCCGAAGTTCAAAACTCTGACGCAGAATCAATAAAATCGGGACTAGGCTTAACCGAAAAATCAGTTCCGGGAAAAGACGAGGACAGTGCAACCATTTCAGTAGCTGCAGCACGTGACGCACTAAAAAGAGCAGAAATTAATAGAAAAGAAATAGGCGCAATTTATGTAGGGAGCGAATCCCACCCATACGCAGTAAAACCAACCGCAAGCATTGTGGGAGAAGCGCTTGACGTGGGAAATTCTTACACTGCAGTTGACACTGAATTTGCATGCAAAGCAGGAAGCGCAACCATCCAAATAAATGCAGGGCTAGTTGATTCAGGAATGATAAAATACGGTTTAAGCATAGGGGCAGACACAAGCCAAGCAGAACCAGGCAACGCTTTGGAGTATAGCGCAGCAGCAGGCGGAGCAGCATTTATCATAGGCTCAAACAAAGAAAGTGCTGCAATTTTAGAAGCCACTTGCTCATTTACAAGCGATACGCCAGATTTTTGGAGAAGAGCACTCCAACCATATCCCTCACACGCAGGAAGATTCACAGGCGAACCAGCATACTTCAAGCACGTTGGGAGCGCAACAAAAATGATGCTAGAAAAAACCAACTCAAAGATAAATGAATTCAAATATGTAGTATTTCACATGCCTAACGGCAAATTCCCTCTAAGGATAGCAAAACAATTTGGCGCAACAAAAGAACAAATAGAACCCGGGCTAGTAGTAACAAAAATAGGAAACACTTACTCAGGCTCATCAATACTTGGATTAGCTGCAGTGCTTGATGTTGCAAAACCAGGGGACAAAATTCTAGTAACTTCGTATGGTTCAGGAAGCGGAAGCGATTCATTCATATTCAAAACAACAGAAAAAATAACAAAAATACAAAACAACGCAAAAAGAGTAGCCGATTACATTGCAAGAAAAGAATACTTAAGTTACCCAAGATACTTAAAACACATGGAGGGAATACACCAATAAAACAAATGCATGCAAAACCCCTTAACTTAATTTAAATTAATTTAAGTTTGTAAAGTTAAGGGAATT
>CAZIPK010000042.1:0-8154 GCA_964541135.1 uncultured archaeon
AGTTAAGGGATAAACGCAGGCCAAGCGCATATAATCAGTTTATTGGTTCTCAGATGCGGTTAGGAAAAACATTTAAGCAGGCAGTTGCTTTGTGGAAATTAGCCAAAGCCGGTAAATTAGGGAATAAAAGTAAAACTCGCATTAAAACCGTTACTAAAACAGTTGTTCAAAAATCAAAACCCAAAATTATTACCAGAACAATTGTTCGTAAGGGCAAGCCGAAAGTAATTATTAGGCGTGTTAAATCAAAGCCTGTTTCAAAAGTTTTAACTAGAACTGTGACTAAAACAGTGCCATCTGGATTAAGCGCTTCCCAGTTAAAGGATGTGCTCGATTCGGCAATGAAATCTTCTTCTTTTTCTCGTCACGAGTTAAAAGAAGCAATGGCTCCTGATGACGAAGAAATCGCATTTAGGATAATGCAAACTTATTTCATTGAGGTTGCACGTCTTGGTTTTAAGCGAAAATTAACTCTTGATGAAATAATTGATGCATATTTTTATTCCCTCGCAAGGGTGAAAATGAAGGGGGCGATGGTTCCAAAAAAGCCTTCTAACCAGTAAAATTGGCTTTCAATTTGATTTTCTTGAAAAATATTTTTTTTAATTAAATTTTTTTGGGAATTTATTTTTCAAGAAATTGATTTGATTAAAATTAATTTTTTTTAGTAGTTAATTATTAATTTTGGGAAATTGTTGTTTAAAGAAGGGTTTTGGAATTAATTTTGTTAAGGTGGTTTTATGAATGATGAGGAAGTAGCTTTTAGAATTGTTAGATTGTATTTTGAAGAAGTTGCCAGAATGGGTTTTAAGCGCCAACTAGATTTAGACCAGATGATTAATTCCTATTTTTACACACTCAAAAAATTAAAATCAAAGGATGCTGCTTTAAGAAAAATTTTTGGCGAAATGTCAAGAACCGCTGAAGTTTCGTCAAGCGCCCAAAGCACTGAAAAGCAGGAAGTAGTAACAACTATTGAAGAAACTGGGAAATAAAGCAAGAATTTTTTTAAATCATTATTAATGGGGGGTAGATCCCCCCACTAATTTATTATTTTAGAATTTGAATTGGATAAACTATTTTTTGGAATGATGGCGGATAAAGTATTTCGTTTTTACTGCCATATGCAATAATCCCTGGGTGTTTAATGCCTTCAGGGCTTATGTATGTTCCGCAAATTGTTTTAGCCCCTGTTTGTGGGTAGTATTTAAGCATGCTTGATATTATTTCTCCATCTCCATCAACTACTTGAGTTTCGTAAGTTGTGTTGCCAAGGGTGTCTCTAATGGGAACAAGTTCTTTACAAGTTATGCTAGTGCAATAGTCTTTTGCAATTATTCCTAATTCGGGATTGTGTTTGCATAATCTGTTTTCTCCGCAAATCATTTGGGGTGCATGCCCTGCTAAGCCAAGTGGTTGGCAATTTGCTTCCTTGATTTGTGTATAATATGTTTTGTTTCTAAGCGCAAAAAACAAGGTCCTATTTCCTAGACAAACATTTTCTGTAGTCACATAAGATAATTGCGCTATTGTGCCGTTTGGAAAAATTTGGTGTTGTTGTGCTATTTTGTACCCAACTTTGTCCGTAGTTGTGTGGCAGTACCAGTTTGGTCCTTGGGTGGTACCCGGGGACGGTGCTGCAAGTGCTGTTGCAAAAGTTGAGAACAGCATTAAGCTACTCATAATTATTGCAGTAAATAATATTGAGTTGTTTAGTTTTTTCATCAAAAATCCTCCTAATTGATTTTAAATTAATATATTCATTTAAGGAAAAAAATATTAACCATTATTTTTGATTTAACTCTAGGGAGTTATTTTGGCAGGGTAGTTATTGTTTTTTTTTAAATTCAAATTATCTTGGGATTTATTTTAAAAATAATTTCTATTATAAAAAGTTTAGCGTTTGTTAAAAACTATTTCAATAACATCCCCATATTTTAGAACGTGGTCTCTTCCAATTATTTGCTTTGTTTTAACATCTATTGCGCGTATGAAGCCTTCGCCCATATCAGTGTGCAATGTGAAAGCAAAATCAATTGCTTTTGAACCTTTTGGCATCAAAAAACAATCCGGTATGTATCTTCCTTCTTTGTCCATTAAGCCCTTAACTCCGCCTGGGAATACTGGGAAGTACTCAAGCAGTTTAAACACAGCAGTGTCGAGGCATTCCTGTACTCCTGTTGAACCAAATTTTTCCAATACATTGTGTTTTATTGTTTCAATTCCTGCTTTTTGCTTTTCATTTAGTGTTCCAAGAACTTCAAATTTTGATTGCCCCGGATAGTACTTTAGTATATTTGCTTTCGCAGCTTTTCTTAGTGATAATTCGCTTGCTGCAGAACAGGGTATTATGTGAATATTTGGAAATTCTTCTTTCATTCTTTTAACATTTTTCTCGCCGCTTGAAAGGTCGCACTTGTTTGCTGCAATTATTATTGGTTTACTCCACACTCTGCACTTGTGCGCAAAAACTCTTTTTTCTTCTTCACTCCAAGAGATAAGCATTTTTTCGTCAATCTTCATTTCTCTCATGGCTTTTTCTATGTGGTGGGGCATTATTTTTACTCCTGCTAGCGCTACTGCTAGTTGATTAACTTTTTTTCCAAAATCTTTTTCCTGGCTTCTTGAAATTTTTTGCCAATTATTTTCAATAATTTTTAAGAACCATAATTCAATTTCTTCTTCTAAAAACTTTACATCCTCTGTTGGATCATGGCTTCCTTCCGTCACTTCTTTTCCTTCAGCATCCGTGCTCCCACTTGCATCCACTACATGAATTAATGCATCCGCCTGGCTTAAATCGTTTAAGAATTTGTTTCCAAGTCCTTTTCCTTCACTGGCTCCCGGCACTAATCCCGCAACATCAATTAATTCTACAGGCACATATCTTACAGGGTTTTTTGGGTCTTCATTTACTAAAAATCCGTGTCTAGGGTTTGAAGTTACTCCAAAGTACTTCCCAGCATCCTCCACTCTCACAAATCCAATTCCTTTATTTGGATTGATTGTAGTAAAAGGATAGGAAGCAATTGCAACATCAACTAAAGTCGCTGCGCTAAAAAAAGTGCTTTTTCCCGAGCTTGGTTTTCCAACTATTCCTATTTGCATTAAATCACTTTTATTATATTAGAATTATTATTCAAGCAGTTTTTTAAATCAAGTTACTTTTTAAATTAATTCGCTTCTTTTGTTTTTTATTATGAAAAAATTGGTTAAAAAAAGTAAGTTACTTTTTGCAGTATTTTTAATTCTATTATTAATTTTTGTTATTTGTACAGTTTATTTCTTATCCCCTAAAAGTCACGAAGCTGTTGAGAAGAAAACACTTGTTGGGGTTATTCTTCCAATAACTGGAAAAGCCGCTAATATGGGTTCTTGGGTCAAAGAAGGGGTTGAATTAGCTTTTGAGGAAATAAGAAAAAGTAATGACGGGGCAAACATAATTCTTGTCTTTGAGGATTCTGTGTGTGATCCAAAAATGGCAGTTAATGCATATTATGCAGTAAGATCAAAAGGCGCGAAAATAATAATTGGAGGGGGTTGTTCATCCGAAACGCTTGCAATTGCCCCAATTGCAGAGGCAGATAAAGTGGTTTTGTTTACTCCAATGTCTGCTGCTGATTCTATTAGTTCTTCAGGAGATTATGTTTTTAGGCTTCACACAAAAAGCAGCTTGGATTTTTCAGTCTTTGGCAGGTTTGTTTCAAAGAAGTATAATAAAGTGGCCGTTTTGTATGATTCTACTAATGAGGGGTTTGTTCAGCCAGCAAATGTTTTTAAAAATTATTTCAATGGGGAAACAATTTTGGTTCCTTTTATCTCAGGGAGCAAGGATTTTAGAACAGAGCTTTCAAAAGTTAATTCAAGTAATGTGGACGCGGTTCTTGTTTTAGGTCTTACTCCTGATTCAATTGCGTTAATAAAGCAAATGAAAGAGCTTGGGGTAAATAAAACAATTCTTGCTGATAAAACAATTTGGTCGAAGGATTTTATTACAGGGGTTGGGGAGTTATCAGAAGGCATAATTTTTCCTGTTCCAAAATATGATTACAATTCGAATAAATCTTTTTGGGATAAATATTATTTAGTTAATAGAAAAGAGCCTAGTATTTACACTGCCCAAGGGTTTGATGCCTTAATGATTCTAAACGACTCTATTAAAGTTTGCAAAGAAGATACTTTTTGTATTAAGAATTATTTATACTCTTTAAGAGATTATCCTGGTGCGGCAGGAGTATTGAACTTTGACTCTAATGGCGATGCATTAAAAGAAATAGCAATAATGGAGATAAAGAACGGTTCTTTCCAGAGAATCGCTTAATAATAAATAATTACCAAGCCCAGAATCTTTGATTTTATTTTTGTTTTTTTAATTGTATTCCTATTTTGATTTTTGGGTGGAATGTTTATATTTAAGCACGCCCTTATTTTGTTCATGATTTCAAAGCGCATTGTTGATGCCAGGGCTGCATTTAAGAAAAAAAGTATTAAGGGCTTAAAAGAAGCTCATTCGCATGTGGCGTTTGATTCTAATCAAAAGCAAACCCATAATGAGTACTTGGGGGATAGTGTTTATGGTTCTTTGGATGGGATTGTAACTACTTTTGCCATTGTTGCTGGTTCTTTTGGTGCGGGGCTTGGCGGGGGAATAATTATTGTTCTTGGTTTAGCTAACTTGATTGCTGATGGTTTGTCCATGTCGGTTGGGAATTATTTATCAATAACTTCTGAAAAAGCATACTACAAGGCAGAGAAGGAGAGGGAAGAGTGGGAGGTAAAGAATTACCCACAAGGAGAGAGGGAGGAAATTAGGAGGATTTATCAGAGCAAGGGTTTTGTCGGCAAGAATCTTGAATTATTAGTTGGTTTGATTACTTCCAGAAAGGATGTTTGGGTTGAAACAATGATGATTCACGAGCTTGGAATGAATCCTTCAAGCAAGAATGCCTTAAAAGCCGCGGCTTTCACTTATATTGCTTTTGTTATCGCTGGCTTTATTCCGCTAGTTGCCTTTATTTTGTCTTTGGCCGGATTAATCGACCAATCAACAGCTTTTTTTGTTTCAATTGCATTGACTTTTGTAACTATTTTTATTGCAGGTTCTCTTCGTTCTTTGTTCATTAATAAGAATTGGTTAATTGCTGGGCTTGAAATGCTTTTAATCGGCGGCTTAACAGCAGTATTCTCATACTTGATTGGTTCAGTCCTTGGCGGGCTAGTGCTTTAGTTAAAAATTGTTTTTTTTTTGAGTTTTTTTATTGCCTTCATAAAAATCCTTTTTTTGTATTTCAATTTTATTGGTTTTTGCGTGGTTATTATTGGGTGGTAATTTGCTTTTAATCTTTTTGCACTATTTTACTTCATATGGCTTCTTTAGATTTGTTCACGGATAAGTATTTTCCAAAGAATTTTGAAGATTTTATTGGAAATGTTGAGGTTGTTGACCGCGCCCGCGCATGGGCAAAAGCTTGGAGTGCGGGAAAGTCCCAAAAGCCTCTTTTTTTGTACGGCAATCCTGGTGTTGGAAAAACCGCGTTAGCGTATTTGATTGCTAAAGAATTTAATTGGCAGTTATTTGAAATGAATGCTTCGGATTTAAGGGATAGGGAATCAATTGAAAAAATAGCGGGGGCGGCAACTGCGAATTCTTCTTTGTTTGGCTCAAAGCGTTTGATTCTTTTGGACGAGATTGATGGTTTGCAATCAAGGGACCGGGGGGGTAGCAGTGCGGTTGCTCAGATTTTAAAAGAAGCAACTAACCCAGTAATTTTAATCGCAAATGATATTTATGCTGAAAAATACTTGTCGGGCATTAGACCGATTTGCGAGTTGGTTGAGTTTAAGAAGATTAATTATTTAAGCATTGCAAAGCGCTTGAGGGAGATTTGTGCAATTGAAAAGATTGAGTTTGATGATGAAGCAATTAAGGAGATTGCAAAAAATTGTGCAGGGGATTTTAGGAGTGCTCTTTTGGATGTCCAGTCCCTTTCCCCAAAAATTACTCTTGATAATGTAAAGGCATTGTCTTTTAGGGAGAGGAAGGAAAAGATTTTTCCGGTAATGTCAAAGATTTTTAAGGGTAAATCAATTAAGGAAATTAAGGATGCTGTTGACTATAGTGATGTTTCTTTTGACACTATTTCGCTTTGGGTTGAAGAAAATATTCCACGTCAGTATGATTTTATTGATGCTGCAGCGGCTTTTGATTCTTTGAGCCGTTCGGATGTTTTTAATGGAAGGATAATGAATCGCCAGCACTGGGGTTTTTTAAAATACTCAATTCCCCTCTCAACTTCGGGAGTTGCTCTCTCAAGGAGGCAGGATTATCATTCTTTTATCCCTCTTGCTTTTCCCTCAATTCTTTCTTCATTATCCTCTTCCTCAAAGAAGCGTTCTACAAGAAAGGAAATTGCTTCAAAGATTGGGAAAAAAATGCATTGTTCAAGAAATGATGTATTAAAGGACCTGCCTTTTTACGCTATGCTTCTTGAGAGTGAGAAGTATTCAAAGAGCTTGGTTTATTTTTTTGGTTTTGATAGTGATGAAGCCGCTTTTTTGCTTGGAAAAAAAAGCGACAGTAAATTCATTGAAAACTTGGTGGAAGAGGCAAAAAAAATTGAGAAAGAAATTGTTATTGAAAAAATTCACGGCAAGCAGAGCACGTTGTTTGGGTGAAAATGAAAGAAATTTTTATTTTAATTAAATTTTTTTAAATATGTTTTTCTTAAAGTATTTTATTTGCCTTTTAATCTTAATCCAAAAATAACTTATTTTCGGTGTTTTGGGTTAAAGCATTTATTTTTAAATGATTTTGTTTTCATGTGTTTTATGTGTTTTTTGCAGGATATTTTTCGCGTTTTTTTATTTAGAGATAGCTTTTTAATTACCTGTTAGGATTGTGTGGTAAGAGGTGTTTTGTTGGGGAGCATTGATGGCAATAGTCCAAGACTAGCAAAAGTTTCAAAGGTTTTTCCAAAGTATGGGGTAAAGCTTCCTTACGAGTCCCGTTCTTTATGTCCTGAATGTAAGAGACCATTAAAAGCCACAATTTATTCAAAGAGTGGCAAAATCTTTATTAAAAGAAAGTGCCCTGAGCATGGCGTGTTTGATGAGGTTTATTGGGAATCTTCCAAAGAGTTTGAGCGTGCAAGAAAATATTCTCACGAGAGTAAGGGCATATCAAAGTTTAATGTTTGTGCTACTGGCAATAACGGCTCTAACTGCCCTTTTGATTGTGGTTTGTGCACTAATCACCATAATCATACTGCCTTAGCAAATATTGCTGTAACTAACAGGTGCGATTTGAGTTGTTGGTATTGTTTTTTTTATGCTAAAGAGGGAGACCCGATTTATGAGCCTTCTATTGAAAAAATTGATGAGATGCTTAAGAATTTGCGCGCGCAAAAGCCTGTTGCTCCTAACGCCATTCAGCTTACTGGGGGGGAACCGACTTTAAGAAAAGACATTATTGATATTATTAAGCTTGTAAAGAAGCACGGTTTTGAACACATCCAGCTCAATACTCATGGGATTAATCTGGCAATGACTCCAGGGCTAGCAAAAAAAGTTGCGGCAGCGGGGGTTTCAACGATTTACCTTTCTTTTGACGGGGTTAGCGCCAAAACCAATCCAAAGAATCATTACGAGATTCCGCGTATTCTTGATGCTTGCAGAAAAGCTAATATTGGAATTGTTCTTGTGCCTACTTTGATTAAGGGGATTAACGACCATGAGCTTGGCGCGATAATTAATTTTGCTTTGAATAATATTGATATTGTGAGGGGGGTAAATTTCCAGCCTGTTTCTTTTGTTGGAAGAATGCCTAAGGCTTTGAGGCAGAAGGAAAGAATAACAATTCCAAAAGCAACCGAGCTTATCGAAAAGCACTCAAACATGGTTATTAAGCAGAGTGATTTTTTCCCAGTTCCTTGCGTTTCTTCAATTACTGAATTCATTGAATCAATAACCAACGCAGAACAGTATTCTATGAATATTCATTTTGCCTGCGGTGAGGCTACTTATTTATTTCTTGATGATGAGAATAAAGTTGTGCCACTTCCGCAGTTCTTTGATGTGGATCGATTTTTTACACTTCTTAGGGATCACTCGAAAAAAATTGACAAGTGGAAATCAAAAGGGCTTGGCTCGATTAAG
>CAZIPK010000043.1:0-3701 GCA_964541135.1 uncultured archaeon
TGGATAAGGAGTGTAAATCTGGTACTGGCTGATTATCGCATGCTTATTATCCTCTAGCAATTTATAACTTATGTCGATTGTTTGATTTAAATCCTCAACCGTTTCGGTGGGCAGACCAATCATGAAATTCATTCTTTGCACTGCTTTTATCCTTGAAAGAATCCTTTTATTAACGTCAAGTATTTTCTCTTTTGTTATTTCTTTTCCAATCAGGTCAAGTATTCTGTCCGACCCTGATTCAATTCCGATGAAGAGAAACCTGCAATCTCCTTCATTTATTGTTTCAATTGCTTCCTCATTTAATCTTGCAAGCAAATCAAGCCGTGCCCCGCTAGTACCCCAGCTTAAATTCAGGTTCTTTAATTCTTTAATTATCTGGATTGAATTATTTAAATTTACAAAAAAATTGTCATCACGAAACCAAATACCATCAACATCGACCAGTTTTTTTAGCCTTTTTATTCTTTCAATTGCAATATCAGGGTTTAATGTCCGCCACCTTCTTTTATTGAATACTAAATTGTAACAAAATTTGCATCCAAAAGGGCATCCCCTGCTGGAAAAGAAATTAATAAATTTTTTTCCCTCAAAGTTATAAACATATTTTGGCAAATCCACTAAATGGTATGGCCAGTCTGGCAAAGAGTTTAAATCAACATTCTCTCTTTCAGGGGTTTTTTTTATCTGTCCATTTTCTTTGTAATAAATCCCTTTAACTGTGGATAAATCTTTTTTTTCTTTTAACGCATCAGCAAGCTCAAGTGCGGTAACTTCCCCTTCTTCCTTTACTACAATGTCAACTAATGGGTGAGAAACAGTTTGTTCGGGTAATAAGCTTGCATGTACCCCGCCCCAAACACATAACCCATTATTTTCTTTAATCACTTTGCTTATTTCAAGCGCGTTTAAAATCTGGCTTCCAGTCATGCTTGTTACTCCAACAAAAAGCGGCTTTTTTTTCAATTCTTTAATTAAATTGTCTTTCCAATTGTTGTCAATCCTTTGATCTATTATCTTTACATTATACCCATGCTTTTCAGGGAGGGAAGCAACTGCAAGCAATGCGCCCGGAAGATGCACCCCATTGCTAAGTTTTTGCCAAAAACCTTCCTTAGGCATTACAAGCACGATTGTGTTTTCCATATGAATTATGGACAACTTATCTTTTTAAAAATCAAACATTGAATTAAATTTTGAATAGAAATGAACTAGAAGTATTATATATAATATTGAACAAAATTTGGTTAGTACTTAGTAATAAATTTTAAAATAAATTTTGGTTGTTGGTTAGCAGTTAATTTTGGTTGTTGATTATTAATTAATTTTGGTTATTTATTAGTAATGATTATATTTATTTTAGGTTGTTTTATTGGTTAAGGTTTTATTTTTTATTAGGGTTTGTTTTATTAAAAATAATAATATGTTTGTTGTAGGTTGTTTTATTGGTTAAGGTTTTATTTTTTTTTATTATTTAAGATTTTGTTTTTTTATGTGGGTTTGTTTATGAAAATATTATTTATTAATGTAAAACGCCCTCTTGGGCCAGTTGATAAAATCAAAAAGGGGGTTGTGTTGAATAACAGTATATTTGCGCCCCTTGATTTAGCGTACCCCGCGGCACTGCTTAGGGACAACGGTTTTGAAGTTTCAATAATTGATGCAAATACCAAAAGGCTTTCTGATGAGGAAGTCCTCAATAAGACGGTTGAATTTAATCCAAAAATTATTGTGCTTAATACCACCCAAATGGACAGGTGGCAATGCGCATTTTTAACGATTGATTCTACTGTTTTAATTGCTGAAAAATTAAAAAAAGTTGTGGATTCAAAGATACTTATAATAGGACCTCATAATTCAGTGACTCCTGAGTGGACCCTATCAAAAAGCAAGGCTTTTGATTATGCCATTTGCGGTGAGCCTGATTTTACTATTTTAGAGATGGCTAAAAGAATTAAAGCTCGAAAAGATACTAACACTGTTGCGGGGATTGCATATATTGACAAAGGAAGAGTTATTGTAACTCCGCCCAGAAGTCCAGTGGAAAACCTTGATTTATTGCCAATGCCTGCTTATGATTTACTTCCAATGAATTTGTATCCGTATGCCTTGTTGTTCTCAAGCCGTGGCTGTCCGTTTAAATGCGTTTTTTGCTTACAGACGATGTTTACTCCATTTGCCAGAGTGCATTCTATAAAGCGGGTTATTGATGAAATGGAACTTTTAGAAAAAAAGTATGGATTTTCCAGATGCTATTTTCAAGATCAGGAATTTATGATTGATAATAAAAGAGTTTATGAAATATGCGCCCAAATAAAGAAGAGAAAACTTAATATTAAGTGGGCGTGTAATGCCAGGTTTGATGATGTAAGGGATGAAAATATATTAAATGAAATGAAAAGCGCAAATTGTGAATTAATAAATTTTGGGCTTGAAACGGCTTCAGAAAAAGTAATCAAGGCAGCTAACAAAAATCTTTCTCTTGAAAAAGTAGTTCGGGTAACAAAGATGCTTAGGAAAATAAATTTAAATTTTTCAACATATATGATAATTGCTCTTCCAGGAGAAACAAAAGAAACTATAACTGAAAGTATAAACTTTTTGGTTAAACACGACCTTGGAATTGGAGGGGGAAATTTGCCTATCCCTTATCCTGGGACTCCGTTATATGAGCAGGCAAAAAAAGAGGGCCTTAATCCAACTTGGGAAAATATCGGGAAGTTGGCGGGGAAAGTTGGCACAAAAATAATTTCTGAAGTTGGAGGGGAAGAAAATTTATACCGTTTTGTTTGGATTAATTATTTTAAGGCTAGATATGGAGAATATTATTATTTTAATCCAAGTTTTTGGGCGGCAGGGGTCGAGAAAGTAAACTCAAAAATAAGGCTAATTGTGAGAAAGGGCAATTTTAGAAAAATAAAGAAAGTAGTTAAAGGAAAATTTTGAATTTAGTTTATATTTTGATGTTATTTAAGTTTATAATTTGATTTGGCATCATTTAGTGCTTAGCAGTGAATGATTTTTAACAGAGTGATTTAATGGTCTTTGATAACCTGGGCACAAATATTTTTGAATTGGTTTACAAAAGTTTTTATGAAAATCATGTTTTGAACCATGGATATAATTTAATTGCTGTATTATTTTACACATTATTATTTATTTTATTGGTGTTTTTTGTTTATTGGCTGTTAAGAAAGAAAAATATTGAATTGGATTATCGTTTTGCACTTGCATCAATTCCGCACATAATATTATTTGCTGCTCTTAGAGTAATGGAGGACCAAAAAATATTTCCAAGAACTGGAAATCCTTTAGACCCATTTTTTTATACAATAAGCCCAGGGATTTGGTTCTTTGCTGTGCTATTTATCCCACTTTCTTTTTTATTAGCAAGGTATTTATCAAAAAAACTTTTAAACAAAAAGCATTCATATTTGCTATTTTCTTTATTTTCTATTTTACTGCTCCCATTTTTGATTATTACTTTATTAAATTTTAATCAAATTTATGGAACAATTTTGCACATCTTAGTTTCACTTCTTTTTGCTGCTTTTATAATATTGCTATTAAAAAATATTTCTAAAACAAAAAAATTTATTTCTGACAAATATAATATGCTTTGTTTGGTGGTTCATTCATTTGATTCATTTATTCCGTTTACTTCATTTTTATCTTTAAACCATTTAATGCTTGGTGAAAATCTC
>CAZIPK010000043.1:3711-8112 GCA_964541135.1 uncultured archaeon
TTAGTATAATTATTAAAAAATAAAGTATATCTTTAATTGTAATAATTTTTTTATATTTTGTTGATTTAAAAGTAAGCAACCAGCATATGAAAAATTTGCTTAAATTCACCTGCTTTTTAGTTGGTTTTGCCCCTGGATTAAAAGATTTTTTCCTTGTGGGCGTGCAATTTTAAAATCAGGATAACGCAAAGGAAAGGAATTATAAGGTAAATAATTATTAGCGCTGTTTTTGTTGAAAGCCCTATTGAAAAAGAAATTGCTTCGATAATAAGAAAAGCTAGCATTAAAAAAGGCATTTTTTTTACTGCTGCTACAGTAAAAATTATTGACGCGATTAATAAGTGCAGCATTATTGAAAAGCTCCACCATTCAAATACGCCTATTAAAATCATTTCTGCTAAAAACCATAAAATTAGCGATTCAAATAATGATTCCTTAATTTTTTTTGCAAAGTGCATAGGATTATTATTAACTAAATTGATTTAATATCTTATTGTTTTGTGGGCTTGATTAATCCAAGTAATTTTTTTCAAATTTTCAATTTAAATAAGTTGTTTTATTGCTTTATGCGAATCTTTAAATTATGATTGTGCACTTAAATTTTCTTTATAATGGCTACTGAATATTCCCATGGCGGAGAAGTGCTTAATGTGAAGGGAGAATCACTAAATCATTACTTGGAAAGAAAGAAAAGCGAATTAATATTAAACCAATTTGCTCTTATTAAAAAATATTTTCCCCTAAAAAATACTTTGCTGCTTGAATTTGGGTGTTTTCACGGGCTATTATCAGAAATGATAAATAATGAAACAAGGGCGAAATGTTTTGGAATTGACATTAATGTGATAAGGAAAAAAAAATACTTGATTGAATATGATGGCGAAAAAATCCCTTTTAAAAATAATTATTTTGACGGAATAATCGCATTTGAGGTTGTTGAACATTTAAAGGACGATGTTAAAGCCTTTAGCGAAATTAACAGAGTGTTAAAAAAAGGGGGAGTCGGAATTGTCAGCACACCGAATAAATTAATGATTTCTTCTTTAACATCAGGGCATAATTCTTTGAAAGGCCATTTGAAACAGCTTTTTCATATTAACCAAGAATGCACAAAAATGTATTCCTACTGGGATTTAAAGAATCTCTTTGAAAAAAGCGGTTTTTCGTTTAAATTAATTGGGGACAAGCCATTTTGGATTAAAAGAGGATTCATATTTTTAATAAAAAAAGAAAGGGATTTATGAAAAGTTATTTTTTTAATTTTGCAAATTAGTCTTTTTTTGTTATTAAAGTTTTTTTATTCTGAAAGTTATTTTATATTTAAGACATTCTTAATTTTTCCATATTTTAACACAAGTTTTAAATCCAATTTTATTTTAAAGTTAATTTTCTATTATGCTTATGCTCAAATAAAATTTTTCCAATATGTTGGTGATATTATCTAATTCATATTTTTTTATTGTTTCATCGGAAAAATTATCATTCTTAAAAATTTTTTTCCCCAAAATTACTTTTTTGGCTAATTCATCGTGATTACCTGGAGAAAAAAGCATACCATTTTTATTTTCATCAATTAGTTCTGGTATTCCACCAGTTTTTGCGCCTATTACTGGGGTTTTGCAGGCAAGGGCCTCAAGAATTGTTATCCCAAAAGGCTCGTAAGACGATGGTTGAATGAAAAGGTCCGAAGATGCATAATAGCTTGGAAGCTGATTGTTTGCTATTTTCCCGATAAATTTAATATTTTTTTCAATTTTCATTTCTTTTGCAAGCTCTTTAAGGCTTGCAACATACTCTTCACTGCCCTCGCCAATTATTTTTAAAAAAGCATCAGGATATTTTTCAATAATTTTTGGCATTGAAAGCAGCATGGTTTTGTGCCCCTTCCAAGGAACAATTCTTGAAACCATTAATAAATTAAGCGAATCTTTTTTGGATGATAATTTGTTTTTATTTGGATTTGATTTTTGATTAAATTTTTGGAAATCAACCGGATTTGGGAGGACAAATATTTTTTTATCACTAATTGAGTAAATTGATTTTAATATTTTTTTTTGATAATTATTCTGCACCTGAATATAATCGCTTAAATTAAAAATAATTTTTTGCAAAGAAAATAAAATTTTTTGCTTGATTGAAGGATTTTTTATTATTTCTTCCATGCTAATTTCTTTTCCTTTTGAAAGCCCGCTAAATTCAAGGGTTAGGTCGCCTGCGTATTTTGTAATAACTTTTGGCCTGTGAATTGAAGTGAATTTTACAAATAATGCTGAGATTGCACTTATGTGAGTGTCATGTGCATGAATAATTTTGGGTTTTTCATTAAGGGCAATTTTTTTTGAATAAAAAGACATCAGAATGGTTCTTATTGTGACACTTAAAGGATTATTAAAACTAAAGTGATAAAATGCTGGGCTGCGGTAAAGCCTAAAACTGTCCTCTTCAAAATTTTTTACTCCATTTTCTCTAAAAGCCACAACACTTACACTCATTTTTTTTGAAAGGCTTTTTGCTATTTGAGGAACAGTAGACGAAGGTCCACCCACTCTTGGGGGATAATTTGATGAAATGAAAAGCACATTAACTTTCATAATTTACTTTTCTTCATCATCCTTTTAAACCAATATAATAAAGATAACTATATGAAAAGGGCGATTCTTTTTATAATTGGAATAATATTTTTTATTGCATTATTTTTGGGTTTTGATTATGATTTTGGACTTTTGCTAGGCATAAATAATTATTACTTAATTTTAATTTCAGCGGTTTTTTTTGTTGCAACTATTTTTATTGGAGGAATAAGAACCAAGTATTTGCTTAAATCGTTAAAAGAAAAAGAAGGGGCTTTAGCCGAGCTTATTAAAATTGAGTTTATAAGCAAGTTTATTTATTATCTCCTTCCAGGAAGGTTAAATGTCCCAGCAAAAGCTTTTTTATTAAGCAACAGCCTTAAAGCTTCTAAAGGAAATACAATTGCCTTGACATCATTTGAATATGCCCTTGATGCAGGGGTCATGGTTCTTTTTGGGCTAGTGGGATTATCTTTTTTCTTTAGCAAACTTATTGCATCCATAAGTATTTTTAGCGTTGCTGCCTCAATAATAGTTGTTGCACTGTTAGCTGCCATATTTTTTGCTTTGCCGGTTAACCGCTTTGCTAATGTTGAAAAAAAGGTTTTGCGGATTAAAAATAAGTATTTAAAAAAAGCCGGAGAAGTGGTTTTTAAATTATTTTATAAGATAAGGACAGTATGGCCAAAACTCTTGTTCACAAAAAACTCTTTCCCAGTAGTTTTTACAATAATTTTAACCTGGCTTTTTTCAGCATTATCAATAGAATTTATTTTCCTTGCTTATGGAGAATATGTCCCAATACTCTGGGTTTTAACTGTTGTTGCTGTTTCGCTTTTTATTGCAGGGGTTAGCCAGATTCCCGGGGGAGTTGGAGCAAGGGAATTAAGTTTTGTTTTTTTGCTCTCCTATCTTGGTGTACCGTATGAATTATCCGTTGCCGCGGCGCTGCTCTCAAGAATTTATACAATAATTCCAATGGTTATAGGGTATTATTTTATGGCAAGAACAAAGTTTGGTGGAAAATTATCCATCAAAAAGCTAATTGCTGAATTTTCCACGTAGTATTGCAATAAAAAATCGCCAAATGTCGCGAAAGAATTTAAGGGAAGACCTTCCTTGACGTGAATCAGCTTTTATTCTCACTTCTTTGTAAATATATCCTTTAGTTATTGCTTTAGCCGTGAATTCAGCCTCAAAATCAAGCCCCTTTGCCTTAATTTTCATATCAGTTATTAATTTTTTTCTAAAAGCCCTTAACCCGCTCGTAACATCAGTTACTTTTCTTGCCAGAATAACACTTGCAGCAAGGGCTCCTAATTTATTGGCAGCAACCCTGTGCCAAGGCATGTCTTTTGGCCAATCCCTCCTAAATCTTGTGGCAACTACAAGGTCGGCTTCTTCTAATGCATTAATTAAATCAGGGATTCTTTCTGGGGGATAGGTACAATCAGCATCAATTGTTACAATAGCCTCGTTTTTTGCGGCCTTAAAACCTTCCTTCATTGCTCCTGCCTTTCCCTTATTGTTTTTGTAATCAATTACCTTTACGCCTGTTTTTTTTGCTATCTGTGCCGTTTTGTCGGTACTTCCGTCGCTAATAACAATAATCTCGTCACCTGTATGCAGGATTTTCTTGCAGCGTAAAATTACTTCTTTTATTCCTTTTTCTTCATTATAAGCCGGAATAATTATTGATGCCTTCATTTAATTACCTCATCAAGTATTCTTTTTGTTATTAAATTCCAGTTATACTTTTCTTTAATTGCATTTATATTGTTTCGCTTTATTTTAAGAGCGGCATTGGATTTTATTGCTTTTAGAAAAATTT
>CAZIPK010000044.1:0-7871 GCA_964541135.1 uncultured archaeon
GACATAAACAATTTAGGGATAATAGATTCAAACATTACTGGTTTTTGGAATGTTGGAGGAATAAGCGGAGTTTATGGACGAATAACAAACTCATACAATACAGGAAGGGTAACAGGAACAAGTTACGTGGGCGGAATAAACGGCTTCAACGGATTAGTAATCAATTCATATAACAGTGGAACAATAAACGCGACAAATTATTTAGGCGGAATAAACGGAGGGTCTGGAACAATAACAAACTCGTATAATTCTGGCAGCGTGAATGGCTCATACCAAGTCGGTGGAATAAGCGGCCAATACGGGGTTATAAGAAATTGTTATAACACAGGAACAATAACAGGGGGAACATACACTGGAGGATTAAATGGGTTGTATGCAAATGTAACAAACAGTTATAATACAGGAAGAGTAGTTGGAACAACTTATGTTGGTGGAATAAGCGGGGCAATTAATACTCTCTATTCAATAATAAATTCTTTTTCTACAAGCACAGTAATCGCCACCTCATCAAATGGGCGCGGAATAGTGGGGTCCTCAGCAGGAACTGTAATCAATTTGCACTGGTATGACTCAAATGCTAGCGACAGCGCCACTACATGTTATCACAACGTCGACGCCAATTGCACAAAATACTCAGACACAAATTATTCTCTTTTATACAACCCAAGCACTGATGTTTACGACGGAAATCTGCCTTACTGGAGTGACGGTAACTGGTTGTGGAGAATAGATGCCTACCCGATATTAAACTGGCAATAAAAAAATATTACTAAATAACTCCAGCAAATTAGAAAAAATTATGCACAAAAAGGCTCTTTCTTAAGAATGCACTCAAATTTTTAAATAACAAACTTGTCTTTAAAATCACTAATTTTTTAGTTTCTTTGCAATTGCTTCCCCAAAAGCTTTTGCAGATTTTGGTCCATCAGCAGTTATAATAGTTCCATCAATTTCAACGGCTTTTCCCGTAAAAATTGCCCCCTTAGAAACTAAATTCTCTTTTTCAGAATTAAATGCCGTCGCTTTTTTTCCTTTCAAAATACCAGAGTTAGCCAAAATGCTTGGAGCAATGCAAATAGCACAAACTATTTTTCCAATGGAGTAATATTTTTTAGCGAGGGCAAGTACCAAAGCGTCGTTAAAGTACTGCTTTGCGCCAACTCCGCCCACAAAAACTATTCCTTCAAAAAAATCACTAATTTCATTAATAGATAAATCGGATTCTACAATTTCCCCAAGCATTCCTTTATGCTTTCCTCGCTCTTTTGAAGCAACTATACACTTAATATTATTCTTTTCAAGGACATCTTTAGTAATCAAAAGCTCTTCATCTCTAAAATCCTTCTGGGCAATTACAAAAACTACTTCCGCCACAAAACCACCTTAATAAAAAAATAATTTTAAGTCATTTTAATTTTTTAAATCATTTTAGTTAATATCATCAAAATTAAAACAATAAAAAAGCACAAATTATTCAGAAAAAACCCCGCTACTTGCTTAACCCAAGTTCTTCCTCCCACAATTCAACAAAATTATCAACAACAGAATCCAAAAAACTCTCTTTGTAGCCAATAATTAAATTCAAGACGCTTTCCTTATCCTTTAAATAAAAATAAACTTTGCCATTGCTATTTTTTTGAATCACAATTCCCGCCGCAATGAGTTTTTGCAAATGAAAACTTGTTGTCGAAATCCCCAAATTAATTTCTTTTGAAATTTTTTGAAGCGAAGCCCTTCTTTTTTGGACTAAAAAAACAACTATTTTCCTTACTGAATCCTGCCTTAACAAGTTCATCAGCTTTGTTTCTTTAACATCCGAATCAATTGAGTAAAACCTTGAAAACTTGCCTTCTTTCTCTTCCCTAATCAAGTGTTTTTTTTTCAAATAATCAATATGATACTGCATTGCCCCTGTTGCGATGCCTGTTCTCCTTTGAACTTCCCTAAAATGCAGACCGGGGTTTTTGGCGATTGTTGAATAAATCTTGTCCCTTGGAGTTAGAGCCACTGCTTCTTCAATTCCTTTAAGCAACCAAGACCACCGCTAAAACCAATTACAAAACCGCTTCTTATTTTCTGAATAATGCCGCAAACAAGCACAATATTATCAGCAAATCAAAAAAAGACTGGATTGAATAGTTAAAGAAGTTCCCCGGAGAAACATACATATCCAAAAGCAAAAGAATTGCTTTTAACAGCAATAAACCAAATGCTGCTGCAACAAGCTTTAATTTGTTTGAGTGCTTCTTGCTAACAGCTTTAATTGCAATGACAAAAACAATCAACGCCGCAAAAAACAATACCCATAACACTATTGGCTCAACATACCAAAAAGCCCCTGCCGGCGCACGCAAAAAATCCCAAGGCGCAGCAAAAACAGTCGAACAAAAAGCAATTATGGAAAATAAAACTAATAACAGCCCATACTTCATCAAACCACCTAATAAAACTAAAAATACTAGAAGCAAAGAGGTTAAAAAAACCTCTATTGCTTTACAAATGACTGGTGAAAGGACTAAAGTATTAATACCCAGTTCGTTTATAAAGCGCTTTTGGTACAATAAGCCCCAAAACAAAATTACTCTTGTACCAAAAAAATCACTCTCCATCACCAAAAATAATAAATCCGCTTAACCCTTAAAAAAATTAATAAACAATTGAAAAATATGCCTCTTTCAGCTTTGCCCAAAGAAGTTTTTTTGTTAAAAAAACTCTGAATAATTAGATTCAAACCATTAAAGTTTTTGTTTCAGTTCTTTGAGAGTTTCTGTTTCAATTTTTCCTGCACTTCGTGCGGCTTTGCAGTGCCTTTTGTCTCCCTCATTACAAGCCCGGCAAGGAAATTAATTGACTTTTCATTTCCGTTTTTATAATCACAGACTGCTTTCTCATTGCATTTAATTACTTTATCAATAATTCCATCAACATCAATGCTTGAAGAGATAAGCAAATTATTTTTTCCTAAAAAATCAGCCGGCTTTGATTTATCCCCTGAAATATAATTAATAACCGACTCTTTGGCATTCTTGTCCGAAACCTTCCCAGCCTTAATTAAATCCACCAATTTTTTCAAATCCTCCGCCTTAACAACAACCTCTTTTAAAGACAAAGAATCGTGATTTAGCACCCCTAACACTTCCCTAGTCAGAAGCCTTGCGGATAATAAAGCATCTGACTTTAAGCCCACCATTTCATCAAATAATTTCCCAAGCTCAAAATCCGCGCACAAAACCTTCGCATCATACCCTGTCAAACCAAATTCTTTTATTAACCTTAACGCCTTTTGCTCTGGAAGCTCAGGCATTTCGGCTTTTATTCTAATTAGGTAATCCTTGCTTAAAGAAATCTTAACCAAGTCAGGGTCAAAAATATATCCATAATCCTCTTCAGTCTCTTTTTTTCTTAACTCTACAGTGCTTAATGTTTCCGCATTAAAGGCCCTTGTGTGCTGGTTGATTTTCTTGCCCTGCTTTACTTCCTGCTTCTGTCTTAATAATTCATAAGAAAGCGCTTTTTCAACCGCCGCATAACCTGAAACATTTTTTATTTCAACCCTTTCCCCCCCATTAATCGAAATATTGCAATCGACTTTTAGCGTTGTGCTTGGCTTTAGCACTTCCAAATAATTTAAAACATTCTCAAGAGTATTCATAAATTCTCTGGCCTCTTGCGGAGACGAAAGGTCCGGTTCGGTGACTATTTCTATTAGCGGCAAGCCGGAACGATTATAATCAATCAAAACATAAGAGCTTTTTCCCATTCCCTGCGGGTGAATTAATGCCGCCGGATCCCACTCAATATGTGCCCTTTTAATCTTGATTTTTTTGCCGCCTGGCAAAACTAAAAAACCGTTCACCGCAACAGGCACTTCATACTGGGTTATCTGGTAATTAAGGCTCATGTCTGGATAAAAATAAGTTTTTCTGCTGAAAAAAAACTCTTCATTAATTTTGCAATTTAAGGCCAGTCCAACTCTCACCCCAAAATCAACTGCTACTTCATTTAAAACGGGCTTTGCCCCGGGATGACCCAAGCATATTGGGCAGCAAGCAGTGTTAGGGTTAGTCCCGTCAGTCGGACAAGCGCAAAACAACTTGCTCCTAGTCCCAAGATAAGCATGAATCTCAAGCCCAATCATTACTTTTGTTTCATCAGCCACTTACTTCACCTTCTTTGTCAGCCAATATCTAACTGAACCAAATCCTTTTTTTTCATAAAATAAAAGGGAATTTTTATTATGAGGATCAACAAAAAGATTCAAAAAAGAAGCTCCTTGATTTTTTGCGATTTCTTGGGCGTGCTTTAATAAAGTCGAACCTATTTTTTTATTTCTCTGCTTTTTTTCGACAAAAATTGAACCTATAAAGAATATTTTTTTATGCCTATAAATCGGATTTGGTTTTCTAAAATCCCCTATAAGATAACCTGCAATTAAACCATTAATAACCGCAACAAGTATGACAAACTTTTTTGAACGAAATGCTTTTTTTATTTCTTTTGCAGTAATTTTTGCAGCATCTTTATTAACCAGACAGTACTCATTCCATTTTGAATGCTCATCAATAACTTCCAACTCATTTGCAAGTATATAATGCAAATCAGCCAAAATTGCCTTCCTTACAATAATACACTTTTTTTTAGGTTCCATTCTTTTTCCCCTTTTTAAAAATAAAAATTAATTATTTAGTTTAAGGACCAGTTTTTGATTTTAAACACAACTTACTCCACCCGCATAATCATCCTAGTCATTAAAGGCTTAAGCCCGCCTTTTAGATAAAAATTAACCGCGGACGTGTTTAGCACATCGACATCAAGGACAATAAAATCCGCCGAAACCCTTTTTGCAAAACGCTTCGCCTCAAGAAAAAGTCTGTTGGCAACGCCTTTACGCCTAAAACTCTGTTCAACATAAATATCAAGAATTGATGCGTATTTTCTGAATTTAAAAATCGGCGCCCCTTCTTTGTAAACGCAAAGAATGTATCCAACAATTTTTCCCCCAATTTCAGCAACATAAACCATTGATTCTTTTGATTTAATACTCTCGGAAAAAAAATCCCTTACTTTTTTATCAAAATTTGCCTGCAAGGAATAAAACTTGTCAATATCGGCATGTGCCAAGGCAAGCTTTGATTGGAGCCCGACCAAAGTGTCCAAATCTTTTATTGTTGCATACCTGCAACTCACATCACTCTTCATATTTTCACCATCTTCCTTTTTACATTAAACTAATATTCTTTTATTCTTATTATCCATCTCAATCTGTTTTTAATTGCTTTATTTAAGCCTCCATAACTTTGCCAAAAGTGTACAATCTTTTCTCACTCAAATGTGGTGCAATAGCCATTAATCCCACAGGCAACCCGTTACTTTGTCCGGCATTAATGCTTAAATGAGGCAACCCAGCAAAATTGGCCGGAACCGTGCATAAATCCATCGCATAATTCTGCATAGGAGTTAATTTTTCTATTTCCGTAAACTTTGGTGCAACAATTGGCATGGTAGGGCAAAGCAATAATTCATACTTTTTAAAAGCCGAATTAAACTCATTAATCAATTTAGTCCTCACTCTCATCGCCTTCAAATAGTAAGCATCGCGAAAGCCGGACATTCTGGCAAAGGTCCCAAGAATTATTCTCCTCTTGGCCTCGTCACTAAACTCCTTGCTCCTGATTTCAGAAAAATATTCATCAAAATGCTTTCCGTCAACACTAGACTGAACCCCATATCTTAATCCGGATAATTTTGCAAGATTTGTTGAAGCCTCGCAAGTCGCAACAATATAATACGCTGCCAGAGAGTATTTCACATTTAATGGGAGTGAAACTTCCTCAATCTCATAAAACTTTCTCAACTCGTCAACTTTTTTCTCAAAAACCTTTTTTACTGATTCATCACAACCATCAGTAAAATCCTTTATAACTGCCATTTTTTTCAATCCCACTTCTTCGCAAAAAAAACCATTTGTCAGCGAAGTTGAATCTTTTTTATCCCCCCCTGAAATAACTTCAAGCAACAAGGAAGCATCTTCAATATTCTTTCCTATTGCGCCAATTTTATCAAGCGAGTTTGCATAATCAATCAAACCAAACCTTGAAACCAACCCATAAGTCGGAGTAAAACCAGCCGCCCCGCAAAAACTTGCAGGTGCCGCAATACTCCCCCCAGTGCTTTCCCCAAGAGCAACGTGATAATTTTTTGTGAACGCCGTAAATCCTGCTGCTCCGCCACTTGAACCCCCGCAACACCTTTGGGCATCAAAAGGATTTTTTGGAACCTTATGAGTGTGAACCGCAAAAGTCCCAAAGCCAAATTCATCCTGCGTGGTTTTAGCAAGTATTATTGCCCCCTCATCCCGAGCTTTCTTAACAACCGTTGCATCGAATAGGGGCTTGTACCCTTTTAGTATTCTTGACCCCGCTTTTGATTCAATATCTTTAACGCAAATAGCATCCTTTACCGTTACCGGCACGCCAAAAAGCCTTCCCTTTGGCTTTGATTTCTTTAAAGCTTCAACCTGCCTAAAAACATCATTAACATCAAACTCTTCAATGTAATTAAGCTTCTTCGCCTCACTTTGCCTAACCTCATTAATTACCGCTGCAATATTTTTCTCTACAATTGAGAAATCATTCTTTGCAAGCCCCACAAAATACCTAATAGAATCCTCAAGCCGCATCAAAACCACACAAAAATAAATTCCGCTAAAAAAAAACAATTTCTTATCCTCTTATTCCCCACCACGCATTCTTATCTCAATTATTTGAACTTTCTTATTTTTCAACCCAATTCCAAAAAATTTTTTTATAATTACAAAACCTTTGGCCCCTTAAAATAGCCATTTTCCCTAAGCTTAGGATTAGCGTTTTTTAAAACATCCTCCAAAAGCAAGGATTTTTCAAAAACATCCGGCCTTACCGCGTTATCCATTTTTATGGGCTGAAAACTAGGATCTTCTTTAGCATCAATCTCGTCAAGCTTGTTGAAGGATTCAATAATTACTTCCTTAATCTGTGGAACAAACCTTTCAAGCTCTTCATCAGTAAGTTTTAGCCTTGCATTTTGGGCAACTTTTTTAATCAAATCCTTGTCAATAACAACATTAACCATAAAACAAATTAACTGCAAAAGGTTTTTTAAATAAGCAAAGTGAATAAATACCCAAAAAACCATGAAATTAATAATCAGTCAAAACCAAGTAAAATATGAAAATTAAAACTCGCTAATCATTTTTTGCTTGTGCTGCTTAAGGGGCTTTGCATTAAAACCCATTTTGTTTAATTTTCTTGCGAACTCCTCGCAAAACCCGTGATCAGTAAGTACAAGTTTTGGGTTTGAAAGCTTAACATACTCAACCAATTCGTTAAAATCTGCATGATTGCTTAACTTAAATGTCCTATCAAAAAAACCCTTATGCTCCCATCCCGTAGCAAGCGCGGAAAAGATCTTTCTCTTGTCAAAATGCTCCAAAGTCGCGAACAAGTGCCTGCCTACAAGTTGTGGAGGCATGATTAAAACACTAAACTCCTTTAAATTATGATCAAGCTTTGAATATTTACCAAGCTTAACCCCGTAAGTTTCATAAATTTTGTTAAAATCAAAAATCGCTTCATGAACCAACGGCTCAAAACCCGCTTCATTAGAAATTCTTGTTAATTCCTGGGCTTTTCCTAAAGAATAACCTGAAAGCAAGACAAGCCCATCTTTTGCACTCTTCTTAATCCACGAAATCATTTCAGAAACCATTTCATCATGCTTAGGAAAAACATATTCCGGCAACCCAAAAGTTGTTTCAATAACAAGCGTATCACAATTAAGCGGCTCTACTCCACTAAAAAGCAACGAATCCTTTAATCTAAAATCAGAAGTGA
>CAZIPK010000045.1:0-4057 GCA_964541135.1 uncultured archaeon
TGCAAAATACTGCTGATTGATCACTTTTTTTGTTGCATATTATGCATTTTTTTCTGCCAAAACTATTTTGTGTCACTCTAAGAGATGCTCCTGTTAATTCTTTAATCTTTTTTGAGCATGTTTCATTTCCGCACCAATTTGACTTAACAAACCCAAAATTATTTTTGAGTAGTTCTTCAAATTCTTCTTTGTCTTCTGTCACGTGGGAATGGTTCTTTAAGTATTCTTGTGAAGAAAGCACCATTTGAGTTTGAATTTCTTTTAATAAATCAGCCGATTTTTTCTTTGCATCATTTTTTCTGCATTCAAATATTTTATTATTACGTGTTTTAAATATTATTTTTCCATTTTTTGTGTATGCTACTAAATTAGCCCCCTCTAAAAAGGCTTTTTTTGAGTTATTTTCTAGGGGGACCTTTAATCTTAGAATCTTTTTGGATTCTTTATCGAGGCAAATAATTCTTTTTGGGTTTATTTTTGGAGGTATGCTTATTCCATTTTTATCTAAGTGAAAATAAATTGTCGCGCCAAGAGCCCTTGTTGTTATTCCATGGCAACTTTGCCATAGCTTTTTGCCGTTTTTTTCTAAATTAAATGCCTTGCTAAAATTTTGGCCTAAAAAATGCGAAGTTGCTATTTGAATTGATTTATTGTCTTTCATTAATACTTCAATTGCATGAGTATCTTTGGCTCCTGGAAATTTTCTTCTATTTGGTTTTAAACCAACAATTGCCGGCAAGCATAAGTAATCTAGCACAATTTTTTCATAATTTTTCAGCATCTTGTTTGTTATTTCAGTGGCCTCTTTCTTTGACTTGTGAATTGAGTGGCTTTCTTGCCATAAAAATTCATTGTCTCTTATAAGGGGTACGTTTGGGCGCTTGTATTCCCATCTTACAACTGAACAAAATTGATTAATCTTAATTGGTAGCTGTGTTATTTTTGGAATACTTGGATAAATTATTGTTTCAGAAGTTGGGCGAATTGCAAGTTTTTCAGTTAATTCTTGTTTGCCGACATTTTTAACAATAGCCAGCTCATCAAAGAATCCATCAAAATGCGTTTTTTGTTTTTTAAAGTCTTTAACTGGTATAAACATTGGGAAATACCAGTTTTCAAAACCTTCTTTTTCAAGATAATTTTGCAGATTTTTTTTCAATTCTTCCCAAAGCAAAATAAAATTTGGCATTAGGACATTACACCCTTTTACACGGCTATTATTCAAATAATTTGCTTTTTTTAGTGTTTTTTCAAAATCTTTTATTTCACACTGGTTTTTCAATAAATCACCATTTTACTTTCAAAAGTTCTTTTCCTTTCCATTTTTCATAGGATTCAAATAGTCCATTAGTTATTTGTTCAAAATTTTTGCCAGTTTTTTTGTCTGTTACTTTTTCAAGCATTCCTGCACAAATAACGCGTTCGCCTTTTTTTGCTTGTCCAACAAAGTTTCTTGTGTAAGATAGTATTCTTTTTGGGGAGCAATTTTGTCCTTCTAATACTTTAATTTCTTCAATTTCATATACTCCTGGCCTTACGCATGAATCAAAGTCTTCTTTTATAATTGCCTCGATTTTTACAATCCCGAGGTGTTTTGTTGTGGTGTCGTCAAATTTTTCTTTTTCATCATCTGGTTCAGATACTCCAAATACTGAAAAAACAGTTTCCCCCCACAACCCGTCAGAAAACTTTCTGCTCTGGTGTTTGACGTACTCTGACTCTGTAATGTCCATTCCCGGAAAATAATCAACATAGTGCTTTTTCCATTCAGCTTGAGTTCTCCATCGCAACATTTTATTTTCAGCGTTTTCTAAGAATTCAATTATTTTCCAATAGTTTTTTTTCCCAAAAACAAGTATGTCTATGTCTGATTTTCCATAAGTATAATTTCCAAGGAGAGTCGAGTTTGTTGTACCAAAAGATTTAGTTCTTACTTTTGCACTGGACAAGTATTCAATTAAGCTTCGTGTTAAAGACGAATATTTATCAAGTTCATTTTCATTTTTATTTAATAATTCTTTAACCCCTTTTTTGCTGTCTGGTATTTGAGATATCTTTTCTTTTGGTGCGCCCATAAACCAAGTATCTTTTTCTTCTGATTTAAAGAAGTAGTCAGGATAGTTTTTTCTAAACCCTTCGAAATATTCTTTCATGTCATCTTTTCCAATGGCGCGTATATTAAATCTATTATATTCTTTGCCGTCAAATTCCCTTATTTGTAGTTTGTTTGTTTTAATTAATTTTGTTGGAATATATTTTGGAACCCCTATAATAAATCCGTTTGGGTGTTCGTTGCTGTATGTTTTAATTTGAACATCATCTTTTGTCATTATTGTCATTGATTCATAAAAATGCATTACATATCACGCTCCTTATTTTTTCTAATTTTTATTATTTTTTGAAATTATGCTGTGAAAAATTTCTTTTGAAGAGACTAGTTTATACGCTTCTTTGTCTATGCTGCAAACTTCAATTGCTTCATCAAGTCTCCCTTGTAATGATTTGGACTTTAGTTTGTATAGATTATCAATGTTTTTTTCTCTAATAATGTCGTTTAAATAAGCATCAATTTTTTGCTTGAATTCTTCATTGTGTTTTTTTCCACGTTTTTTAATTAATTTTTCAGTTATTGGAAAATAAATAAAAATATCATAACTTTTAATGTTTAAATCGGCTATTTTATTTATTAATTCATAAATTGCTTTGTTTTCTTCAGTTGGGTTTTTTTCCAATACATACTTGGAATAAGCAAGAGTATCAAGTGAAGTCCTATCACACACCAAAATATCTGAAAATTTTGAAGTTGCAAGTTCGTTGTTTATTTG
This sequence comes from uncultured archaeon, assembly GCA_964541135.1. Lineage (GTDB taxonomy): Archaea > Iainarchaeota > Iainarchaeia > Iainarchaeales > JAAZKV01 > JAAZKV01. The sequence goes on from CAZIPK010000045.1 coordinate 2,826, forward strand.
CTGGTTGATTATCCACATTTCTGTTTCCATAGTCGTATCTTCAAGCAGCCCAAATGGACTCATCCTTGCTGCTTCGCTGACTAAATTTGCTGAATAATCCATTGATTTAAGATAGCCTGCAAAAATTAGCCCAAAAGTTGTTTTTCCTGTTTCATGTGTTCCTATTAGCCCAATTTTTAATTTTGTTTTGCCCAAAAAAACACCTGCTTAATGTCATTCTGTTATACCAAATATTTATAATTATTTATAATTACATATAGTTTATATTCTTTTTGTTTTATTTATTAACTTATGAATCAAGAAAATTTGGTAGAATATTCCTCAGTAAGCATACCAAAACCGCTTCATGATAAGATAAAGAAACTTATTGAAGGGTCTGGTTTTAGATCTGTTAGTGAGTATACAATATTTTTGTTAAGAGAATCAATATCCGCTTGGGGCGAAAAAGAATCTAATTTGCCAGGAAAGAAATCTATGGCTGAAGATAGAATAAGGCGCAAACTTGAAGCCCTTGGATATATTTAATAGAATTAAAAAGTCAAAAGTTTAATTATTATTCTATGGCAGGAATTTATTTTATAGCAGTTAAATTTTGTAGTGGTTCATTAAAAAAATTGAAAGTTCTTTTTATGTTGAATATGTTTTTTTTGAATAATTTTTAGCCAAGGGTGTTAATATTGCCTATTTTTGTTCAATTAAGTGAATTAGAGTTGGCAAGAGTTTTTCTTCGGCTAATTTTGCTTTTACTTTCTGCGCACTTTTTTGGTTCATTGTTTAACAAATTAAAGTTGCCAAGGGTGGTTGGTGAAATATTTGGGGGGCTATTGCTTGGTTCAACTGGGTTAGGGTTTTTTTTTCCAAATATATTTGATTGGCTTTTTTTAGGTTCTGACTATCAGGCAAAGGTTATTTCTTTGATTTATTGGCTTGGGTTAATTTTTTTAATGTTCATTTCCGGATTTGAAATTCAAAAATCATTTAATAAAAAAGATTCTCGGCTACTAGGGGTTATTTTGCTTTTTTCAACGTTAATCCCGCTAATAGCGGGGTTTCTTGTAACTTTTGTTTTCGATTTTACCCCTTATCTTGGTTTTAAACAGAATATGCTTGCTTTGCAGATAGTTGTTGCAATAGCAACCGCTATTACTTCTATTCCAGTAATTTCTAGAATAATGCTTGATTTGGGCGTAATGGATACTCGTTTTGCAAAAATAGTCCTGACAACTGCAACT
>CAZIPK010000045.1:4067-6061 GCA_964541135.1 uncultured archaeon
CTGCAACTGCGCATGACATCATTTTATGGGTCGCATTGGCAATAGCAACTGGGTTAGTTGCAATTAATGCCCCTTCAGTTATAGATATTATAATTACAGTAATAACCACCATAATATTTTTTACAGTTATTTTATTTTTTGGGCCAAAAATAGTTTTATTTTTAATGGAGAAAAGATATAATTTTCTGGCAAAATCATCGAGCCTAAGTTTTGTTTTATTCATTTGTTTTTTTTTGGCAGCCGCGGCAAGTTTTATGCAAATAAATATTATTTTTGGTGCATTTCTTGCTGGAATAATTATTGGTTTTTGCGGGGATAAATTCAAAGAACAAAAAAATGTTGTTAAAGAAATATCCCTCGCTTTTTTTGTTCCAATATATTTTGCAATAGTTGGATTAAAGATTAATTTAATTAAAAATTTTGACTTGCCTTTCTTTTTGTTTCTCTTAGTTTTTACCACTATTATTGGGCTTGTAGCTACTTTGATTGCTGCAAAATTGGAAGGCAAAAGCAATTTGGGGAGCCTTAATCTTGCTGTGGCAATGACTACAAGGGGCGGGCCGGGGATAATACTTGCCACAATTGCTTTTGATTTGGGGATAATTAATGAGTCTTTTTTTATTGCGCTCGTATTAATTGCAATAGTTACCTCATTAATTGCTGGAACTTGGTTTAGATATGTAATTTCAAAGAAATGGGATTTATTGGATTAAAATATTTTTTTATTATGCCTAAAGCGTTTTTTAATTTTTGAATCCAATCTGATTTGCCTACAAGTAGCCTAATCTTTTTAGGCTTTCTTCAATGTGTTCATCCCTTTTCTGGTTTTCTTCAAAAAAAGGTTTTCCTGATAGCCAGTTTTCAAGATCATCAATAAGTTTTTTTGCGGTTTCTTTTTCCAGTTCAATGAGGTTGTTCATTTCTTTTGAGTCGGAAATTAGGTTATATAATTCAAATGAGCCATTTTCATTTTTTATTAATTTGTATCCATAGTGTGTCCTAAGACAAAAAGATTTGTGGTGGTCAGGGTAATTTTCGCAAAAAACATTCTCCTTAAATGAAGAATCACTGCCTTCAATTAAATTTTTCAAGGATTTGCCATCGAATTGGTCATTTACTTTAATATTAAAATAATCAAGCGCAGTTGGCATTAAGTCCGCCAGCGAAACTTGTTTTTTAATGTCTTGTGCAGGTATTCCAGGTCCAAAAAATATTAGCGGTACTTTAAGTTCTTCATCATAAAGTGTCCATCCGTGCCCGCTTTTTCCGTGCTCGTTCATTGATTCCCCATGATCAGCAGCAATGATAAATAAGGTTTTGTCAATTAATCCTTCCTTTTCAAATTTATCTAAAATATTTTTTATTTCAGTGTCAGCTTTCCTGTTAATTTCTTCTTGTTCTTCTTTTGCATCGACATGCCCGCCATGGAAGTAAAGCCACATGAAGAACTTGTTGTTTTTGTTTTTTTCAATCCACGGAAGAATCTCTTGTGTAACTTTCTTTGGGTCTTTGTATGGATAAATAGAAATCATTTTATTTCGGCGCATGAAGTTTACTAGCCTGAAGGTATATTTTCCTATTTTTAGTCTGAATCTGCTTAGCAAGGCATAATATTTCACAGCCGGGTCATTGTTGAAGAATGTGTCGTATCCGTAGTTGAAACCTAAATAAGAACTCAGGTATTCAATGCTGGAATTTCCACATGTTTTGTAACCATTTTCCTGGAAAGTTTTTGCAATGCTTCGTATTTTTTTGTTAAATCTCCATCCATTAAGCTGCATACCGTTGTTTTTTGGATATTTGCCGGTAAAAATTGTTCCGTGCCCCGGTAGAGTGCAGTTTCCAGGAGTTACTGCGTTTAAAAACACGGTGCTTTTTTCCGCAATAGAATCAATTGTGGGAGTAACTGCTCCATTTCCGCCGTATTTTTTAACTCTATCGGCGCGCAAAGCATCGATGGTTATGATTACAATATTGTCAAACATTCGGCTCAA
>CAZIPK010000045.1:6071-7716 GCA_964541135.1 uncultured archaeon
TTATGAAAATAACTATTTAGTTGTTTTATTTGAAGTTTAAATTATTTTATTGTTTTTTTTGTATTTTTTTCTTTAAAGTTTTTTTAGTTGTTTTAGTTATTTTTTGTTTTTTATTCGACTTTTTTCTATTAATTATCTAGTTGTTTTGTTTGAAGTTTTTTGTTTTGAAGTGGTTTTTTTTATGTTGTATTTATTTTATCTAGAAAATATTTTCTTGAGCAAAATAGCAATGGAGGTTTTTGTTGGAAAAGGATTGATTAGTATATCATATTTTCTTAATATGCGAATTGTTGTAATGTATCTTATTTCAGTGGATATTATTGCTGCAATAAGAAGGCCAAGTAAGCCAAAATATATTGTTGAAGGAATTATGAATGAAATAGTCAGGATTAAGAACAAAATATTTGTCTTAAGGTTATTTTTTGTTTCGTTGATTGAATCAAAAATTTTGAATAATGGCCCCTGTGATTGGATTATTTGGGAAATTATCATGAGGGGCATGAATATTAGCAGTTCCGAATAATTTGGGAACAGGTGCTGAACTATTGCGGGAGTTAAAGCAAAAACTATCACTCCGAGAATTATTGTTATAATCATATTTATTTGAATTGCAAGGCTTGTGTGGCGGGATATTATATTTTTGTTGAGATAATTTTCATTGTTTTTTGAGTAAAGTGCGTCTGATATTGCGCTTGAAGGGGAGCTAAGGGCTATTGTGGAAATTTTTTCTCCAAGGTAATAAATCCCAATCAATTTTTTATTAATAAATAAGCCAATTGAGATTACGAATATTTGGTTATTAAGTTCTCTAATAAAATTAGAGATTATATTCCAAGTAATGAATTTTTTTATCTCAACTGGATTAACCTTGTTTTTTGTGAAATGAATTTTTTTGTATTCTCTAAAATAAATTGTTATTGAAAAGACTAATGCAATAAATCTTGAAATAAAAGCCCCTTCGACTCCAAAACCAAAATAAATTATTAAAATTATTGAAAATATTAAGGTGATGGTGTTCTCTATTAATGCTGCTTTAAATACTTTTCCAAATTTGCTGAATCCTTTAAATAATGTCATGAATGCGGCATTAATTGGAAATAATAAAATGAATATGCTGGCAATTGGGATTAACTCATGATGCCCCGCTTTAATAAATTGCATCGCGCTGGGCCCAAAAAGGTTTATTAAAATAAAAATTATTCCTGCCAAAATTAAAATGAGAAGGAGTATTTTTTTAAAAAATTCTTTTGACTTGGTTTTAGAAGTGAAATTCCACAATAAGTTGTAAAGAAATTCCCCCCCAAACAATGAAAAGAAGCCAATAAGTACTGCGGGCAAATAGTTATACACGCCATACATTTCTGGACCTAAATAGTTTGATATTATTAAAGTGAATATGAAGGAGAAAATTGCAGGAACTATTTTACTTAAGTAGCTGAAAAAGCTGTTTTTATAGTAAGTGTTATTGTTTTTCATACCTATGTGGCTTGCTGGTTTTTCATATATATCTTTTTGGTTCAAAAGTCTAATGCTTCTGCCTTTAGGGTTATACCGATATGCTTTAAATCCTCTTAAATCATCTTTTTTTGTGAGCTAATGTATAAAGCAATAGTTTATTTTTTTGCGGCGTTTCTTGCGCTGTTAA
>CAZIPK010000046.1:0-7642 GCA_964541135.1 uncultured archaeon
GGCTGTTAATTACAATGCTTTGCTGGGGCTTTAGGCCCAAAAAAGTTTTTATGATTATGGGGTAGGAAATTTTTTTTGCAGAAAGTTCAATATTTTTTTTTGAAATGGTGGAAATTGTTTTTGGGGTGGGCACATTCATTAAGGCAAGTGTAGTGAATTTGTATGGTTCATTTGAGCCAATATAATAAGAGCCTCTTTTTATGTTTGTGTAGGACTTAATTTTTTGCAGTTCCTCAAGCAATGGCTCAATAAAAGGGGCTAGAGTCGTTCGGGCCTGGATAAAAACAGCATCATAAGCGGGGAGTTCATCTCCTAAAGATTTTATTAGTGTTTGGCCATGTCTGCTTATTAGAGTTATTTTTGACACTCTCAAGTAATCCGCTTTTGCGCCTTTTTGCGCTAGAGAGGTTAGGAACGGCTTTATTTTTGCTTTTTTTTCAGCAATTATCAGAATATTCATCGGCTACCTAAAGAGCTTTTTGTAATAGCACTTAAATAAAAAACTTCCTTTTGTGTCATTAAGCCAAATTTGATAGAAAGGGTTAATAATGGGGATTTCCTTAATTCAAAGCAGGGATGATTTCAAGCAATTAAAATTTTCTAGGGTGAGTTAGTTATTGGTTTGTAAAAAATTAGGGGAGTTTTTAATTATTCATTTGTATGAAATTTTTGGTAAGGGATTTGTTTGTTGAGAAAAAAAGTTATTGGGTTGGTTGAGAAAGTAAAAATCAGGGGCAAGAAAGGCACAGTGGTAAAGAGGGCTATGTTTGATACCGGTGCTACGAGGACTTGCATTGATATAAAAACCGCTGCAAAAGCTGGTCTTGGGCCGATTATTTCAAGCGTTAGGGTAAAGAGCGCAAGTTCTTCAAGAGGTTATACCCGCAGGGCAATTGCGGAAGCAATAATAATTGTCAAGGGCAAAAAAATCAAGACCGGGGTTAATCTTGAAGACCGGGAAGGTCTACCTTATCAGGTCCTTATTGGAAGGGACATTATTCACAGCAACTTCATAATTGATGTTTCAAAAACGCATAATACGTTTAAAGTTAGGGATTCAAAGGATGAGGGTGAGAGAATCAGATTGAATGGCAAGAAAGATGGCCAAAAATCAAGTGGTGCGCAAAAACCAGGCTTAATTGTGACTTCCGCCCCCTAAAGTTCATTTTCGTTAAAGTGCGTTCTTTTTTTTAGAAAAATAATAACTTAAAGGTTTTTTTAATCATGTGTTTTCTAACTCTTTCTAGTATTTTTACTCATTTTGCCGGATAGAATTAACTTTAAATACAGGGGTTTCTTTATATTGTAAGTGTTGTAAATGGTTCTAAGCGCAGTGTTTCATCCATCAAAAGCTTATGAAAAGATATTTAATTATCCCAACAATGGCTTAAGCGCTTTAGTGGCATTATTGACTGCAATTGTTTTTGCGGCAAGCGTTTATATTTTAGTTTCTGAACCGGTTTTGAGCGCATTCTCTTTTTTCATGAATTTAATTCAGTGGCTTGTTTTTACTGTGGTTTTGTGGTTTTTTGGGCTTGCCCACACGGGTCGAAAAAAGCACGCTAAGGAAATTACATTCTCCCAATGCGCCGCATTAACTTCAAAGCTTTGGACAATAAATCTTTTGGGTGCAGTAATAATGCTTATTTTCGTTGGAATAATCCCTTACCTTGCGTACGCTTACTTGTTGCCAGTTCTAGTTATTTTAGTCGTAATTGCGGTAATGCTTTTAGTTGCATGGATTGTTTCTTCAATTATAATGCTTAAAGTTGTTTTTGAAACGGAAAGCCTCAAATTGCTTGTTAATTGGGTAATTCTGTTAATCCTAAACGCATTCATTGTCGGCTTTATTTCAAACCTCATAATAAGGACTATACTAACCGCATAAGTAGAGTCAAATCTGTTATTATTGTTTACTTTTGCATTTTAATGATAGCAAAAGACATTAATTTTTGGACATTTTGAATTGTCTTTTGCGACAAGCAAAAGACTTTTTTTATTCAATTAATTATGTCCTTCGCTATAATGCCAATAATAACTGGATTTTTAGGGGTTTTTTTGAAATTTTTAGGCTATTTTTAGGGGTTTTTAATTTTTTTGCCAAGCCAAAAAGTTTATAAATAAAAAGGAGTCGAAAATAATTGTGGTGTAATGAAAAAATCATGTAGCGAGTGCAAGGCAAAATTTGATGTGGCATTAATTGACCTTGAAGAGGGGGATGCTGTGGCCTGCCCTGAGTGCAACCTAGAGTACACGGTAGTTGCTGACAAGAAGGGGAACTTAAAGCTTATTGAAAGCAAGGAATTTGAAATGGAAGAAGATGAGGAAAGCACGGAAGAAGCGGAAGAATCAGAGGATTACGATTCTGACTGAAATCATTGATTTTTAGCTGTTTTTTTAATAAATTTTCATTTTTGCATTTATTCTTTAAACTAATTTTCTATTTTGGATTCTTTATTCATTGAATTAATTTTCATTTTTGCCCAAAGTAGTTATCCAGAATTAGTCTTTTTGGACTTTCTTTTGAATTAATGTTGGTTAGTCAGTTTTAATGGATAATTCTGATTTTGGCTTTTTGCATAGCTTTAAATTTGGTTTTGGGAGATATATTTTTGATTAATAATGAAAAGAGGGCAAAAAGCTGTTCAATTAAAAATGCAGTTTGAACCTGGTCAAAGTTGGGGCGCTTTTTTAAAAAAGCAAAGAGCATTACATGCACGGGCTGCAAAGAAGGCTGGGGAAGGGGGAGTTATTGAGGCACTTAAAGAGACTGCAAAAAGAAGGGCTAAAGAGAGTGATAAAGAAAGACATGCTAGAATATCTCAACAACTTCATGAATTGGGGGAAGCGATTAGTGCTGGTGGCAAAAGACTTGATGATTTTACCGCTGAGACCAAATCCAAGTATGCTCCAAGGATTCAGGCTGAGCTAAAACTTGGTGCGGGAGAGGTAAATCAAGTGGGAATAAAAAATAGGGTTTGGCAAAGATCAAGAATTGAATTTAGCTTTGTTGAAAGAACTTTTAGGCAGGTAATTCCGATCGCAACAAATACACAAGCATTAATTGCTTTAAGAGCAAGCTTGATTAATGGTTTAATGACTGCAAGAAATGAAGTAAAAATTCGTGATGTTCCACAAAACCTAATTCTGTTGCCTTCGATTAGAAAGCCTCAACAAAGATTGGCCTTTGTTATGCAAAGAGTTGAAATTATTGATGCTTTATTGAAGGCAAATGATTTTGATCCCTTAATCTTAAGGAGACCTAATAGAGGAGAGTTTGAAAAAGTTTTAATAAAAAAGTTTGGGATTAAATTCCAATCAATTCCAATGGAAATTAGGGAGAGTGCTTTTAATGTTTTTCAGTTATTAAAATTAAGGGCGCGATTAGTAACTGATTACCGAGACGCTATGCAGGTTGTCAAAGGCAGGGGTATTAGGGGAGTTAGTGCTGCTTCAGGAGAGGGAAAATCTGCTGCGATGAATGATGAACAAAGCGACCTTAACAGAATAATAATTGTTGATGCGTTGCTTAAATTAAACGGAGTGCGTTCCACATTTTTAGAACCTTTGCGGTGAATTTTATGCCTTTGATGTTGTTTAATTCTTTTGGGAATAAGCTCGAAGAGTTCAAGCCGATTAAAAAAGGGTTTGTGGGTTTGTATACTTGCGGACCCACGGTTTATAATTTTGCGCACATTGGGAATTTTCGGGCTTATGCTTGGGAGGATTTGCTTAAGAGGTACTTATTGTTTAAGGGTTTTAAGGTAAAGCATGTAATGAATTTGACTGATGTTGATGACAAGATAATAAAGAATGCGATTGAAAAAAAAATGGCTATTTATGACTTTACTGCCCCGTTTAAGGAAGCCTTTTTTGAGGATATAAAAACGCTTAACATAATGCCTGCGGATGCTTATCCCGCAGCAACTGATTATATTAAAGAAATGGAAGTTTTAATAAAAAAATTAATAGATAAGGGGCTGGCTTATCGCGGTGAGGATGGGTGCATTTATTATTCAATAAAAAAATTCAGCAGTTATGGCAAGCTTGCTGGAATTGAAACAAAAAAATTAAAATCCGGCGCAAGAATTAAGCAGGATGAGTACGAAAAGGAAGGGGTGGGGGATTTTGCTTTGTGGAAGGCATGGGATGAGAATGATGGGGCCACTTTTTGGGATTCTAACTTGGGAAGGGGGCGACCTGGCTGGCACATTGAGTGCTCAGCAATGAGTTCAAAGCTCTTGGGCGATACTTTTGATATTCATTGTGGCGGAGTAGATAACAAATTTCCCCACCACGAGAATGAAATCGCTCAAAGCGAGGGGGCGAGTGGAAAAAAATTTGTAAATTACTGGCTGCATTGCGCGCATTTAATGGTAAATAACCAGAAAATGTCCAAAAGTCTTGGTAATTTTTATACTTTAAGGGATTTAATTAAGCAGAATCTTGCACCAAAGGCCATCAGGTATGTTTTGATTAATTCGCAGTACCGCCAGCCTCTTAACTTTACTATTGACTCTGTTAAAGATGCGAAAAAAACGCTTGAGGGATTGGATAATTTAATCCAAAGGCTGAAGTTAATAGAATCCAAATCAATAGGGGTTCTTAATAATGGGGACTCAAAATCAAAAAAGGGCAGGTTAGTTGGAAGCAAAAAAGAGGAATTGAATGAACGTGGCGAAGTAAGTTTGATTATTGCCTCTGCTTTAAATGGGTTTAGCACGGCGATGGATAATGACCTTAATCTCCCACAGGCGATGAGTGTTGTTTTTGATTTTTCAAAAAAATTAAACAAATTAATTGATGATGATGCCATTGATGCAAACGAGGCTAGTGAAGTACTTGATTTTTTAAAGAAAATTGATTCGGTAATAGGTGTTTTGAGTTTTGAAGAAAAAAGAGTTGATTTAACACCAGAGCAAAAAGAACTTATCAGTGCTAGAGAGAATGCAAGGAAGAACAAGGACTGGAAACAATCTGACGAGATAAGGGATTTGTTAAAAAAACAGGGTGTTGAATTAGCTGACAACAAAGATGGAAGCACTGATGTTAAGGTTTTAAGCTAATTATCAAGTTTACTTAAGTTTTATTAAAAATTTATTTAAGTTTTATTAAAAATTTAATTTTAGTTTTATTAATTTAGTTGATTATTTATTTTTTGGCGATTTATTTGTTAAATGCGGATTTATTAGTTAAATTAATGCTGTTGCCTGACTTTTATGCTTGGGCATAATCATTTTATACTATTAATTCCTAATTATTCCTAGTTTTTTTAAGTGATTTTTTGTGTCGGAAGTAGGGGCTTTGACTTTATTCATCCACATTGCTGAAATTGTGGTCGCTGCGGCAATTGTCACTGTTTTGTTGAAGCGTTTTAAGCAGCCTAATTTATTCACTTATATTATTGCGGGGGTTCTTATCGGACCGCTTGTTTTGGGCGGTTTTAACATTGTTTTAGGCAGTCAAGAATTTGTCCTTGGAATACCACAAATCACTCCTGAAATTAATTTATTATCGACTTTAGGGATAGCTTTTTTGCTTTTCTCAATTGGTACTGAAACATCCATTAAACGGTTGCTTACTATAGGAAAGTCTTTGTTGCTTGGAACGATTTTGCAGGTTTTGCTTGTAATTGGAGTTACTTTTTTGCTTACTGTGCCTTTTAATTTGCTGTCAATTGAGCAGGCGTTGTTTGTTGGAGTGATTATAGCATTTTCCTCCACCATGCTTGTGGTAAAACTTTTTTCCGACAGGAATGAGATTAATACTCTTGACGGGCGGGTTATGGTCTCAATTTTGCTCCTCCAGGATGTAATGGTTTTCTTCTTTTACCCAATTTTAATGAATATTCATTCAATAAATTCAATTGATTTTTTCGGTTTTATTATTTTAAAGACCTTGTTCTTGATTGTGATTGCATTAGTTGCCAATAGATTTATTTTGCCAAGGCTTTTTGAGAGTGCGATTGTTGAGCGAGAATTGTTTTATTTGCTAAGCATTGCCACTGCTTTTATTTTTATTGGAATCAGTTTTTTGCTTGGCTTGCCAATTCCTATTGGGGCTTTTATTGGGGGGCTTGCCTTAAGTACTCTGCCTTACAATTCGGAGATTTTTTCAAGGGTTAGGGCTTTGCGTGATTTTTTCCTGACAATTTTCTTTGTATCACTTGGAGCCCAGTTGAGCTTTGATTTTGGCAGCCTGCCCTTTGCATTGATGGCGGCAATAGTTTTGATAATCTTTGTAATAAAGCCGCTTGTTTTGTTTTTGGTAACTTTGTTTTCCGGGTATGGGGCGAAAATGGCTGCAAGAGTGGGCATAAGTTTGGGACAGGTTTCTGAATTCGGCTTTGAACTTGCTGGAGTCGGACTGGTTACGCTGACTGCTGCGGGGACACCGGTATTGCCAGTGGAGTTATTTACGTTCCTTATAACTATTATTGCAATCTCGATGATTATCACGCCTTATTTGACTGATTCTTCAAGCAGAGTTGCTAAAAGATTTTATGATGTTGCAGAGCACTTGCCTAAGTCATTTAGGAGCAAGTATTTTAGAAGGAGGCTTGATGAGCTTGAATCTATTCCTTCAAAAAGAATGCTTAAGGATCACATAATTATTTTTGGCGGAGGCACTGTGGGCAGAGGGCTCGCTAAAGCGCTTTTAAGTTCGAATCAGGTTTTAGTTGTGGATCATGATCCGGAGGTAGTGAAGCAGGGGGTTAAGGATGGCTTGCCTTATGTTTATGGGACCTCGGAGAGCGATATGCTTTGGGACAGGCTTGATTTAAGGCAGGCAAAGCTGGTTGTTGTCACCATAATTGATGCTGTTGAGGCAATTAGGATTGTTAAGGCTGCTAAAAATCATTCAAGAAACATAACAGTATTTGCTACTGCGCACTATTTCTCGGACACTTTGGAGTTTTACAAGAATAATGTTGATTTTGTTGCCATGCCTTCAGTAATGGGGTCAAATGTTTTTTTGGAAAACATAACTCGTTTTATTGAAACCGGAAAGCTTCTTTTCGTCCAGAATTACAAACAGGAATACTTGTCCTATTTGAGGGACAAGGTTGAGGAAGAAAAGAAATACCGCCAAGAAGTGCCCAAATCTGTTCATTAAGATAATAAATTTATTCATCAAGATAAAAATAATGGGTTTGTTCACTAAACTTAAAAGTTAATTAATTTAAAAGTAATTAATTTTTTTGTTACGATGAAAATGGTGAGTTTTTTTTAGCTAATTTAATTTCTTATAACAATATTTTTCCAGTTTTCTTTTATCCATTTTTCTGATTTTTCGGTTATTTCTTCCCAGCCGTGCCTTGCAAGTTCTTTCTCTACTATCCCTCCGCGGTGCGGGTGCTTGTGTTTTTTTTTATGATTGCTTCCAAATCCCTGGAAATAATGGGTTAACTCGTGCATTATTATATAATCAAGCACGTATGTCGGAATTTGAAGTGATTTTAAGCGGGAATTAATCTCAATAATTGAGCCATACTCAGTGTCTTTTAATGGTTTTATTCTTCCCAGCGTGTTTCTCCACTTTGGGCCCCATTTCACTACCAGTAAATTGGTTACCCCTCTTTCAGGGAAATTTTCTCTGATTAGGGCGGCTGTTTTCGCCGCAAGAAATCTATCATAATCAT
>CAZIPK010000047.1:0-6831 GCA_964541135.1 uncultured archaeon
CTAACTTAAAATCATCCAGAATTTGATTTAAAAGTAAAGCACAGTTCTTTTTCAACCCAAACAAATTCATGTTTGCGAGGTTCTTCTCACTAAGTCCAAAACTACCTAAATTTTCCCTTGAAACACCAATAACTTCGTTAATCTCAATCAAATTATTCTTTAAATCACACCTAAAAATTCCGCGATTTGTTGAGCCATTTTTTGGCAATACTTTTCCAAGCTCATACCCAACCACTGCACAATCGTTTAATTCAAATGAATTGCTTAAAAAATCATAAATCAGCTTAAATGCTTCTTCCCCATACAAATCATCGCCATTGCAAACAGCAAAAGAATTGTGAATTAGGGGCAAAGCAGAAACAAGTGCGTCAGTTGTGCCCCAAGGTCTGCTCCTTAAAGACTCATCAAAATCCTGCAAAGCATAACTAATTTTAAAGCCCTTATAATTATCCCCGAATTTTTCTTTAAAAGGTTTCTCGGTTTTTTTTCCAACGATAAAAATTATTTCACTAAAACCAGCACTAATTGCCTGATTCATTGAAACCTCAATCAAAGTTTCACCACTTAAACCAACAACAGCAAATTGCTTTATTTTTCCATTAAATCTTGAAGAAAGACCCGCAACCATATATATTATCGGGATTTTATTATCAGTTAGATTCTTCATAATTAATTTAATTAAAATTCTTTTTATTAATAAAATTGGTGCAAAAATAAGGCAAGAAAAAGCAATTATTTGTGCCAACCGCATCCCAGCTCTAACTGTGCATAAAACGCATCTTGTTGCCTAAAATAGTTTATTCCTTTATTGCAACAAACTGATACGCTTCTTGCAATGCAAGAATTGCTTTTGGCAAATCATTATCCCTTAAAGAATTGGTTTTCTTCCACTCTTCCCCAACCTTGTAATTCCTTTCCAAAGTAGTGGTGAAGAATTTATTGCCATCCTTTGAGGAATTCTCCCAAACAGCAACCTCTATTCCGCCAATTTTTACACTCTTTACTGGTTTCATTAAAACACCTCCCTAAATTTTAAACAATTTAAATTTTTTGAATAACTTAAAAAATAAAGTTATTAAAACAAAATTTCTTTGTGTTGAGAGTTAAAAGGAGAAGCAAAAGGGCTTAAGAGCAGGGTGATCACTAAAAAGCCTTTTGCCATCCAAAAAAACAATTTTTTTTATTTTACTTCCTTATTACATTTTGATGTAAAAGAAATTAGGCTCTCTAATTCCCTGGCCCTCAACAAACCTCACAATACTTGAACCAAACATTTAAACCACCTCAAAATCATTGAAGGGCTCAAAAAAGAGCCCAGCAATCAAGTACACTAACCCCTGTTTTTTTCCTTTAAAAACGCTTGGTAACCAATTTGCCGGTGGTGGAGGGTCTTTGGATAAAACAAGCAAAGTTGCATTTATACAAAGTAAACTTCCATGAATTTTGCCCGCTTGCTTATTATTTATAAACTTTTCATTTAGGGAATTAAATATTAAGAAGCGATAAATAATGAAAAACAACAAATTATTAACATTGATTTTGATTCTAATTATAAGCTTTAGTAGCACAGGCTTGGCAGCCAGTTGGTTCTGTAATGAAGCAGTATTAAAGTATGATACAGGAAAAAAATCTTGGGATTGGTCAGTTGAAAATGGGATATCCTATCCATATAAAACCGTATTTAGCGCATGTATGGAAGATAGTGATTGGCTATTTGGAATACCCTTTGAAAAGCTAACCGGAGACTTTGAAAAGCCAACTGGAGAAGATGTGAATTATTCTGCAGATATTACTGGGTATGCACGGTATTATGAAAGAATAATGGTTGCGGGGTGTTTATATAGTCATGCTACTCTTTTACCACCAAAAACTTGCGGGCCTTTAAAATGGTGTAAACAAAATTTTATTATATCCAAAGAAAATGACAGTGACGAGCAAGAAGTAAAAGTTCCCCCTGCATATTGTATTGGAATAAGCTGTAAAGAAATCAGTACTGCCAGCGGGGTATCATTGCACCTTGAAGATGCAGAAAGCTTTGTTATTGATAATTCTGAATTAAAAAAATACTCGTCCTGTTTGAACGGAAACAGATATGAAATAAATTCTTGCAATAATACAAGTGAACCCATTATAAAAACGGACACAATATACTGCGGAATTGACTCTATTTGTATTGATGTGGCTGATGAGACCAATGGGCTGAAAGGCGCATGCAAAAAAACTTGCTACAAAAATAGCGACTGCGGAGTTGGGGGAACCTGCGATTTATCCAGTTTATTGGTATTAAAAAAGAGAAAAGCAGGATTGCTAAAACCATCTCAAGGAATCTGTGTTGAAAGTCGCTACAATCAATCATAAAAGATTATGCAAATTGAAGTTAGTTATTTTTTTCTTGTTTTTTAAAAATTGCCTTTAAAGCAAATGAAACTTTACTCTCTTGCCCACTTCTGCATTTCTTTTAAAGCGCTCTCAAGACTTTTAGCATCACTAATTTTTTCTTCAAGCTCTATTACCTGCTTTCCCGCGGCGGTTTTTCTAAAATCCTGCAAATCATCAGCAAACTTTGCAACCTTTTTGCTCTTCTTATAAACAATCGAAGTGCTGACAGTCTCAGCCAGTTGCTTTCTATACTCAGCATCATTAACAAACATTTTAACCATGGGCTGCCATTTTTTATCTGAAACCAAATGCACCGGCAATTTAACTGTTGAAGCATCCTTTCTATAATCCTCATCAGAAATGGTTTTAGCCAAGTGCTTCCAATAAAGTGGCTCAGCAAACTTCTTCAACTGGTTTGATTGGTGATAATTTGCTGCAGAGTGATGCTTTTTTTTCCACTCACTAAGTTTTGACTCATAAATTTTCTTTCTCTCCTTTGACTCCCTTATTTTTGAATTCAAAACATCGATATTCGGATAAGAAAGTTTTGGCCACTCTTTTCCAGCATCATTTGCCTTAACAACCCCATTCATAGCAAAATATTTAATCAATGCTTCTCTCCTGGGACCAGTTTTAGGGGATTTTGGAAAACTTTTGTCAAAATCTTTTAAAGAAGCAATAACTCCATGCATAAAAAACACTAAAATACTTGTTAAAAGTAAGGAATTTGAGCTTAAAAAACTTACATTAAGCAAAAATTTGAACGAAAAATTAATTTTTGGGAGAAATACAAAATTAAATTTATTAAGGGCTTTTGTTTGCCTCAAACTAATTTCATTATTGACTTTGCGAGACTTGCTTATTGAACCTGCCAGGTGAGCAATGGATAGTTATTATCCCTTGCAGTCCAATTAGCATCCGTACCAAAAGTCCAGAACGGCTCGTTGGAATCATACAAGTTAGTTGCTGGGTCAAATAAAAGCGAGTAGTTTGTATCCACAACTTTTGTACAGTTACCATCCCCGCCATAATAACAGATTGTTGCATTATCACTCGCATTTGAATCAAACCAGTACAAATTAATCTGCGCCGAGGAAGCAACTTTGTAGCCCACAACCCCGCCAATACTACTTGTGCCAATCACTGTTCCTGTTGAAAATGAATTATATATAAGGGCATTTTCATCATTACGCCCCACTAACCCTCCAACAGTATTTCCTCCTGTTGTGAATCCTGCAGAGTAAGAATTAATTATCTTGCTTGCGACATTTGTTCTCCCTACTAACCCTCCCGTATAAGACCCTGTTCCTGTCGTGCTTCCTGTTGAATAAGAGTTGTTAATTACTGCGGTTGCGGTATAATTATACCCCGTAATTCCCCCAACATAAGCTGTGCCAATAGTGCTTCCAGTGGTGAAAGAATTATTAATGCGCCCCGAGTTCAACCCAACAATTCCGCCAGTATAAGAGTTAGTTCCTGTCGTGCTTCCAGTAGAGTAAGAATTATTAATTGTTCCAGTATGACTCCCCGTAATTCCGCCAGCCTGTGCTCCGTATCCAATAATGTTTCCGGTTGAATAAGAACTGTTGATTGTTCCAGAATTAGCCCCAGTAATTCCTCCAGCATAACTGCCAACTGCGGTTATGTTTCCTGCTGAATAGGAATCACTAATTGTTCCTGAATTATTTCCAGTAAGCCCCCCAGAATAACTGCCTTGACTATAAGTGTTTCCTGCTGAATAGGAATTACTAATTGTTCCAGTGTTGTTTCCTGTAAGTCCTCCCGCATAATTGCCCAAACTAAGAGTGTTTCCTGTGGAATAAGAGTTATTTATTATGGAAGAAGTAGCTGTGCCTGTTAGTCCTCCTGAATAATATGAACCCGTAACGTTTTGATCCAGAACTCCAAGGTCATTAATGTCCGCAATAGTTGCATAACCGAATAAGCCGACATAGTTTTGATCCGGGCGGTTTACATAAAGTCCGCTTATTGTTTTATTGTTTCCTAAAAAGTTTCCAATGAAAGGGACTCCGCTATTGTTTCCTATTGGATCCCACCCAGCGCCGGTTGTGTAAATAGCATCACAGTTTCTAAAATCAATATTGTTTTGAAGAATGTAAGTCCATGCCCTTGTTGTTGAGTTAAAATCAATTGTGTTTAAATCATTGCAAGAACAAATAGTGTGTTGGGTGGCGGAGCCGTTCCAGTCAAAACAATTTTGGGGGGATAGGAGAGAAGCGTTGCTTGAAGGAGTTATTGTTGTTGTTTGGGTGGTTAGGAGATTTGTTGTTCCTTTCTGGGTTTTTTCCAGGCCAGCTTTGGTCTGGTAAGTCAGGGTTATTTCGGAATTTTTTGCAGCAATGCTGTTTTTGTTTAAATAAATTGATTTAGTTTCTCCATACGCAATAGGCGTGTTGTCGGGATAAACATAATTATTGTTTATTTTTATTGAAGTTAATTCAATCCAGTCGCCCGTGTTATTTTTGATTACTAATAACATTGTTCCATTGTCATCAATTATTGAATCTGTGATTGCTAAGGGCTGGCTTGACCAGTAAAGTTTTGAGTTTTGTTCATTTGTAGTGCCTGCGCTGTTCATTTGGCCAAGCAATAAGGAAACCACCACTAATGCGATAACAACAACAATAGCAATTATTACTAAATACTCAATAGTCCCCTGTGCAAATTGTTCTTTATGATGGTTTTTGATAATTATCCGACGAGTTAAAAAGATAATTTTTGACATGTAATAATATTTTTATTATTTTATATAAAACTTTCCAAAAAGAACTTATTTTCCAAAAACAAGGCTTTTTGACTAATAAAGATTTTTTTGAAGAATTACTGAAATAATTTTATTATTTAAATTAATGGAAACAATCCCCACCATTTATATTCATTTTCATTCAAAACTTAAGTGTGAGTTAAATGTTTCCAGGCGGAGTAAATCCAAAACAAATGGGCCAAATGATGAAACGTTTCGGCATAAAGAATGAGGAAATGGATGCAAAAGAAGTAATTTTTGTTTTAAGTTCAGGTAAAAGGCTAATTATACAAAACCCCCAAGTCCAAGCAATTGAAATGCAGGGAACAAAAACCTACACCGTTATGGGTGAAGCAAAAGAAGAAGCAGGTGTTTTGGAAGAAGATGTGCTACTAGTTGCCCAGCAGGCAAATACCTCAAAAGAAAAAGCAAAAGAAGCACTTGAAAATAATAACGGCGACATAGCTGCAGCAATACTTGAATTAAAAAAAGACTAAGTTTAATACAATTTAAAAAATGACTAACAAAAAAATAACTAATTAAAAAATTAATTTTATTG
This sequence comes from uncultured archaeon, assembly GCA_964541135.1. Lineage (GTDB taxonomy): Archaea > Iainarchaeota > Iainarchaeia > Iainarchaeales > JAAZKV01 > JAAZKV01. Next base: position 5,703 of record CAZIPK010000047.1, read on the forward strand.
GAATTAAACTTCAATTATTTTTCTAATAATAATTTTATTTCTTGTTGAAGTTATTTTTTATAATCTTATTTATTTAAATCAGGCAAAGGCAAATTTAAGTCAATCGGCGGGGAGTTTGAATCAAGCGGCGCGTTTTGGTCCTGCATTTGCTGCATTAACTGCTCAATAATCCTGTCAGTCGTAATATTTTTCACTTCAATTAAAGACAATTCAACAATAACCTTGTTTTGCATAACCATTGTTCCTTGAATAGTTAATTCATCACCTTGGGAAGTGTTAGTGTTAGCCCAAACTGGCAAAGTCTCCATTTCAAAAGAAAAACTCTTGTCAATATTCAAATCAACATTATGGATCATTAAATCCTTTGGCGCAGCAACAGTAATCTGCTTTAAAGCCCCTGACTCGCTCCTCTTTTCCTGGTTAAAGAAATTAATGTCAAGAAAATCAGCAATAATCTGGTTTAAGTTGCTTCCCCTCTTAATCGCAATCTCTGCAATATAAATCCATTCGCCTGAATCAGTTGATTCTTTTTTAAATTGTGAAGAAACCTTGGAAATTCCGTTAATATCCAGCACTTTATCATCAATGGATTCCTTATCAAGCACTTTAGTAAAAGCAAAAGCCTTAAGGGCCCCAATATCCTTAACCGCATTGGAATCAAAAGAAAAAGTGTAATTGTACTGCGTCCCAATCGGTTCGGGAGGAGTATCATCATCATTTATAGGATTAGGTTCAACATAAAGAACAGCCGCAGCCATGCTTAAAGCCATTACTACAACAACAAAAATTCCAAGAGCCTTAAGTATGTTTTCCTTCTTAATAAAAACCACCAAATTAACTAACAATTATAATAATTAATTAAATATCAAGAGTTGATACAATTAATTAATATCCAAACTAATAATTAACCATTTGAATAACTTTAAAAACCTTAAATAAAGGCATTTATTAGAGCGTGAGGATGATGAGTGGGAAGAAAAAAAGAATGATTAGCATTACATTTACTGGAAAAGAATTATTGAATAACACTGTTTTTGACACTACGCAGGAAAGTGTTGCAAAGGAAAACAAAATTTTTGAACAAAACAGAAAATACTCGCCCTTAACAATAGTTACTGGAGAAAACGAA
>CAZIPK010000047.1:6841-7511 GCA_964541135.1 uncultured archaeon
AGAGCTTGAAGAAATGAAGGAAGGAGAAGAAAGACTAGTCAAATTATTGGCTAAGGATGCTTTTGGGGAAAGAAAAAATGATTTTGTAAGAGTAGTTCCATTGCAAAATTTTATTGACCAAAAAATAAACCCTTTTCCTGGATTAGTTGTCAGAGTAGGAAATGCTTTTGGAAAAGTTCAAAGCGTGGGAAGCGGAAGAGTAAGAATAGATTTCAACCACCCGCTTGCAGGAAGGGACGTGGAGTACAAAGTAAGGCTTGAAAAAGAATTTTTGGACAAAAAAGAAATTTCGGAACAACTATATTCCAAGTATTACGAAAGAATTCCCGGAACAAAAAAAGAAATTAACGAAGATGTGCTGTCAATCACGCTTGAGGGAGAAGCATTCAAAAATTTAACAAAAGTTAATGAAGTAATAAAAAAACTTGCGCTTGATTTGGGAGTAAAACTTGAAGTAAAAGAAGGCGAAAAAATAATTGGCAAAAAAGAGGGTGCAAAAGAAATCGCTTCAAGCGAAGAAGAACACTCGCACGCCGAACACGAACACCACCACGAACACGTTGGGCACGTTCACGGACCGCACTGCAACCACGATCATGAGCATGAACATTACCACGCACATGCAGAGCAGGAACAACAAGAAGAAAATTTCTTTGAAGAGGAAGAAGAA
>CAZIPK010000048.1:0-7425 GCA_964541135.1 uncultured archaeon
CAAATTTGCTTTTTTGTAATTTAGGGTAACTTATAATAAATAAAAATGCCGGCGAGGATAATATAATTATTAGCCCAGAAACTATAGTACCGATTGACTTTATCAAAGGGTCACTAAAAAACATTAAAAAAAACATTATGAAGGAAATAAAAATAGAAACAAAGTACATTGGAATCATTAATACAATATTTGCAACAAATCCAAAAAAAATATATCCCAAAATTGATTTCCCTGGAATGAATGGAACTTTTGAACCAAACTTTGACCCAGCCTTATCAATCACAAGCCTTTCATAACTCCAAACAATCTTTTTTATTGATGACAAATATATAGTTCCAGTATTTGATATTTTTCCAGCATTAATGCTTAATTGTTTCTCCAAAAAATCCCACAAAAACAACTCATTATCATTCAAATCATCTTTCTTCTTTAAACTAACCTCAAAAAAACCATCCCCATACTTCTCAATATTAATATTCCCCTTCCTATCCAAATGCATTATATCGGCAATTATCCCTCTTTCAGTTATCTTTAAAGAAGTCAAATACTCTACAATCGAAGGGCGATAATTAAAAGGGGGCGAAGAATAAAAAGACTCATTCTCAATCCGATTAAAACTCTCTTCTTTCAAACAAATCCCTTCAAAAAAATACCTTTTGAAAAATCAATCACGTAGTTTATTTATTCTTTCTTCTCTTCTGGCTCGTTTTTTTGCTCCATTATCTGGTTCACTTCAGAACCAAGCCCTTGCCTTGATTCATTAGAACTGGGGGCAACAGCAATACTCCTCTTTTTGCCTTTACCAAATTCTTTCCCAAAGTACTCAATGAATTTTGTTGTAGTAGTTAAAACAAATGTCCTTCCCCGTGCCTCTTTTTTAATAAAACCCTGTTCGAACAATAATTTCAAATGATCATAAGCCTTATTGTTCCTGTATTTTACCACTACTGACTGGGTTATTGGCTGCTTGTAAGCAATAAATGCAAGGGTTTTCATTACTCCCCTATTAAACATTGAATTTTGCGCGAACTGCTGCACTTCATCCTCATACTCTTCCTTTACTCTCATCTGGTACCCGATAGGAAGCTCTACAATTTCAAGCGCGCTCTTTCTAGTATTGTAAAAATTCATTAATTCCCTAATCATCCCCAAAGTATCCACCCTTGAATTAACCCTGGCGATTGTATTTAATTCCTCAACAGACAAAGGCTTTGGACTCATAAAAAGCGCAGCCTCCATAATCTTTTCCTTCTCCATCCTGCTAACAGTACTGCTGATAAAATCCATAAATAATCACTCAAAAACATTTTATTAAAAAAATTAAATCAACTTTTTTAAAGCAAATTTTTATTGCCAAATTCAATGAAATTAAAAGGCATTAGAAATATATAAAACCTACTACTTTACAATAAATTTAGCTCCTAGACTTATATAATTTTATACTTATTGGCAAAAAAATTTGTATGCAAAAGCATCCGATTGAATCAAGTTACACTGCTTTTAACCAATTTCCAATCAAAGCAATTAAATCAACCGAATTAATTAAACTAACTAAAAAAGGGATTATTCCCCCATTGCACATAATTTTTTATCCAACCAATAAATGCAACCTAAAATGCCCCTTTTGTTACCTAAAAAAAAGAAACCCTAATTTAGAAATGGACTTTAGTAAGGCAAAAAAAACAATTGATTTGTTTAAAAAACTTGGAACAAAAGCAGTATCAATTTCCGGAGGGGGAGAACCATTGCTTTATCCAAAAATAAACGAGCTAATAAATTATTTTTATTCAAAAAACATAAAAATTGGGTTAATAACAAACGGCTTGCTACTTGACAGGCTAAAAAAAAGCACTTTAAAAAAATTAATTTGGTTAAGAATAAGTTTTGGAGATGGAAGAAAAATTGATAAAAAACTGGAAAAATCCTTAAAAAATTTTGCCAAAAAAAACAACAAAATAGCTTTAGGAATAAATTATGTTGCAACAAAAAAAACTGATTTTGAGTTGATTGGCAAACTGGTTAAATTTGTAAACAAGGCTAATTTTAAGTACATTAAAATAACTGTTGATTTAAACATTTTAAAAAACGAGAGCCAAAAAATTGAAGCAAAAATAAAAGAGTTTTTAATTAAAAAAAATATTAGCCAAGAAAAAATCATTTATACAGAAATATCCTCTTCAAAAGGAAATGACTGTTTCATATTTTATTTAAAACCAATAATAACCCCTGAATTTAATATTCACCGCTGCTGTGTTGCAGAAGGACAGGCTACAAAAAATAGCAAATATCTTTGTGTTGGCAATTTAGAAGAATATGAAAAAATGAGCAGAAAGAGAGCTATCCCATTTGATGGCACAAAATGTGATTTTTGTTGCTTTAATAATTACAATAAATTGCTAAAAAACCTTGTCTCAAATATTGACCATGAAGACTTCATTTAATTTTAAAGAATCGCTTAATTTTTATTCAATTTTAACAAATTACACAAAGCAATAATTTGACCCTATTCTAAATCAAACTTCCTTAAGCCCCAAGTGCCTTCTAATTCCAATGTTATTGTCTTTATGCGTTATTTTTTCAAGGGCCTCATCAGCAATGAGCCAAATTGCACTTTGCCTTTCTTTTTCTTCACTAGAAACCTCGCCAGGTTCTTCACTTATTAATTCAAGCAATAATGGCTGGTCGATTCTATGCCTCCATACGCCCTTATTTTCAGCAAAAAAATGTGATTCAATAACTTTCCCTAATTTCTTAACCGCCTTAACTTTGTACCCAGTTTCTTCCAAAACCTCCCGCTCAGCCGCCATTTCAGGGCTCTCGCCCTCATCAATCCCGCCAATGCAAGGCGCAATCCAATTAAATTTCTTCCAAAAAACAAGCAAAAACTTTCCATCACTCTTTCTTTGAATCACTGCAGAAGAAGTGAACCTCTTCTCCGCCCCCTCATGCGGCTCGCCAAAAACAAGAAAACCATCTTTGCTTAACTTTTTGTTTAAAGAAATCGATTCAGCCAAAATAATTCACCAAAAACCTTCTTCCTTCAACCCAGCCAATTTTATAATGGCTTTTAATGTTCCAACAAAGATAATTTTCTGGTTAGGCACAAATTATTTATTCAATTAGCAATGCGGGTTTTGCGGGGAAAGCATTTTTTGCTTTTGCTTCCTTTGAGTCCTCTGCGCGAATTACTTCAACAATCCCAAATTCTTTTTCCAATTGCTTTTTTGCTTCATTTAAAACAGCAACTTCATCAAACTCGCTTAAATTACTAATTTCGCCCAAGCGATTCATCGCTGTTTTTAATAATGGCTGAACTTCTGCGCCATGCTTTTTCATTTCAGCATCACTCATTAAGGCTTTCATCGCAGCGCCAAAATCAGGTTTTTCCCTACAAGCATTTTTTATAATTTCAAGTGCACCCCACTTCCATTTAGGGGCAACAAAGATCTTGATTTTTGAAACCTTTGATAACTTTGCAAGTTCTTTTACTCTTAAAATATCCAGCCTCAAATTATCTACAACCACGCCGATTTTTTCTAACTGCAAATCAATCTTTGATTCATCAAACTCTGGCCACTTCTCAATCGAAACAAACGATTTGTTCCCTATCTCATGCCACAATTCTTCTGCGGTGTGGGGGCAAAAAGGGCTAACTAATTTAAGCAACTCTTCAAAAGCACTTCTTGGAACATCTTGAAGGGAATCCAAATAATCAAGGAAATTTGAAACAGCAATTATGGATTTTGGGTAATCAAAGGACTCAATGTTAAGTGAAACTTCTTTTGTGGTAATAAATAATTTGTTTTGAGTTTTTTTATCCACTTCTTTTTTACTAACCTTCTCGCTTACCCTAAAAAGCTTATTCACTAACCTATAAGCTCCAATAATCCCTTCATCAGTCCACTCCATTTGTTTATCAGGAGAGGAAACAAACATCAAGAATAATCTTGCCGAGTCAATCCCATATTTGTTTGAAATTTCTGTCTGAAAAACTACATTCCCCTTTGACTTGGACATTTTTGCGCCATCCTTGTAAACAATTCCTTGGTTGAATAATTTTGAGAAAGGCTCGTCAAAATTAATAAAACCAAAATCCTTCAAAACTTTAACAAAAAACCTAGCGTAAATTAAATGCATTACTGCGTGCTCTGCTCCGCCAATGTACTGATCTACTGGCATCCAGTAACCAACCTTCTTTTCATCAAAAGGCTTCGAAGTATTCTTGTTATCACAGTACCTCAAAAAATACCAGCTGGAATCAACAAACCCCCCCATAGTATCGGTTTCTCTTTTAGCGCTTCCATTACACTTAGGGCATTTTGTACTCAAAAACCCTTTGCTAGTGGAGAGTGGATTCCCGCTAACCTTAAAATCAACATCATTTGGCAGCAATACCGGCAAATCTTTCTCACTAACCGGCACAACTCCGCACTTATCACAATAAACAACAGGAATTGGCGTCCCCCAATATCTTTGGCGCGAAATCATCCAGTCCCTAATCTTGTAATTAACTATTTTTTCCCCCCAATTATTTTCAACAAGCCAGTCAGCCATTTTGGGCAAGGCTTCCATGTTTTTCATTCCAGAAAACTTTCCAGAATCAAACAAAATTCCATCCTCAACAAAAGCTTCTTTATAATCATCTGGATTTATTCGTTTTCCATCATTGCTTATTACAAATTTTAATGGAATTCCATATTTTCTTGCAAACCTAAAATCACGCTTGTCATGTGCATCGCACATCACAATCCCAGTGCCGTACATTACCGCAAAATTAGAGACATAAACAGGAATTTGCTCTCCATTAACCGGATTAATTGCATACTTCCCAATGAATAAACCTTCTTTCTCTTTATCCTCATTAATCCTATCCTCTAACTGCTCCTTAACCACTTTATCAACAAACGCTTTTACTTTTTCATCATAATCAGTCCCTTTCACAAGCTCAAGCAATAAAGGATTTTCCGGAGCAATTGCAATGAAAGTAACTGAGCAAATAGTATCACACCGCGTGGTAAAAGCAGGAAGAATTTTTTTTGAATCCTTTAATTTAAAAAAAATATTAACTCCCTCGCTTCGCCCAATCCAATTTCTTTGCATGGTTTTTACCCTTTGGGGCCAATCAATTTTATCCAAGTCTTTAAGCAATTTGTCAGCATAGTCAGTGATTTTTAAGAACCATTGTTCCATGTCTTTTTTTATTACTTCACTATCGCACCGCCAGCACTTGCCACCCTCTGCTTCTTCATTAGCTAAAACAGATTCACATTTCGGACACCAGTTTACTGGAGCTTTTTTTCTGTACGCAAGCCCTTTTTCGAGCATTTTTAAGAAAAATAATTGGTTCCATTTATAGTAATTTGGGTCGTGGCTTGAGAGAACCCTTGACCAATCATAACTATTCCCTAAAGCCTTTTGGTATTCCATTATTTTTTTTATTGAATTCTCAGTGAAATCATAAGGATGAATGCCATCTTTTTTGGCCGCGGTTTCGGCGGGCAATCCAAAAGAATCATAACCCATTGGGTAAAGCACATTAAAGCCATTCATTCTCTTAAACCTAGCAAAAACATCTCCAATAGTGTAATTCCTTACATGCCCCATGTGAAGAAAACTAGCGCTTGGGTAAGGATACATTTCAAGAACATAACACTTTTTTTTCTTTGAATCCTCTTTAACCTCAAAAACCTTCTCTTTTTCCCATTCTTTCTGCCACTTGGCTTCAATTGAGGCAAAATCGATTTTTTTAGGAGAATTATCCTGTTGCATACTAAAAAGACTTTTAGAAAGAATTTTTAAATGATTTTTTGGTTAAAACCACAACTTTTTAGTAATCAAACTAGACAAAGAAACATTATTCAAGGCAAAAAAACAGGTTTTCCCCCAGAGTAAATATTAAATACTAATTTTGCCTATCTTAAGAATGCCTTTGGACCTTAAAACCAAAATTCCCGGAATTCTATTTGCTGCCGCAATGGCGGTGGCGATTGTTTTTGCAACTTATTTTTTCTCCATGACAAAAATTTCTACCCAAATGTTTCTCACAATCAACAGCTTTCCAATGATTGATGCAATCCTTGGTTTTAATTTTGCTTTCTTTTTAATTTGTGCAAGTTTCCCAATAGCTATAATACTTCTTATCGGAAGAAAATACCATTTAATTGAGGCAACAATATTTTCTGTTGCAGGCTATTTAACAGGAGTTTTAATAGGAATTTTTTTGTTTAATTTAATGAGTTATTTAATCCCGCTACTATTTGGAATAATTGGAATCCCTTTTGGGATAAAATACCTGATAAAAAAAGAAGAGGAGTACAAGTACCTAAAAAAATTCCGGGCAGGTTCATCAGCAGCAGGAAGAATATTACTAGTAATTTGCTTAGGTTTTGGGCTTTTCTTGGCAGTTCAAACTTACCAAAACCAAAAAGACTTTGAAAAAAACTTTGTCCCTGAAATGCTCTCCATGACAGTAGGAGGGAAAGTCACTTTGAGCGATTCCTTAAACACCCAGCTTGCCAGCGCAATGCTCATGCAGCAAACTGCCGCACTAAATTACGTAAATGAAACAAGCGAACTTGAAACGCTTGTAGCAAGCAACAATCGTGACGGAATAATGCTTAGGCAAAGAATTTTTGATTATAATAAAGCACTTAACAAGCCAGAAACATTAGAATCAACAATTGCGAGTATGAAAAAGCAAGACATTGATTTGGGAAAGGAGCTTGTGGCAAAATTTCCCATGATGAACAACTTGGCCAAAATTGCTTGGATAATTTACCCCGCACTTGCCATAATAATCTGCTTGTTTTTTGCAAACCTGATAGTAAAAAATCTTGGAGCATTGATATATTGGATAATAAATCGTTCTCCAATAAGTGAAAAAGAAAAAAATCCTGAAAAATTCTAAAAACAAATGCTTAACTTTTAATAGTTAATTTTCTATTAATTTTTGAATTAAGGCTAGCGCCGAATAAAAGAGCAAGTAATTTAAACTCAAATAAAAAGGTATTCTTTATGGATGAGAAGATTGTGCTCGATGATAAGAGTTTTAAGGCACTTTCAGCCGATTCAAGAGTAAATATACTAAAAAACCTTAAAGAACGCAGGCGAACCCTTAGCGAATTAAGCCAAAAGCTTAATTTAGGCAGCTCAACCGTTAAAGAACACTGTGAAATTTTAATCGGGGCGGATCTTATACGCCAAATTGATGAAGGAAGGAAATGGAAGTATTATGAATTAACTCAAAAAGGAAAAAAAATAGTTTCCCCAAGCCTCTTTGATGAAGTCAAAGTATTGATAGTGCTTTGTTTGGGAGTTCTAGTTGCGGGCGGATTTATTTTCATGACCTTACAAATGTTTTCAATGGGTTATGGGCCAAATACCTTAAGTTCAGCACAATCGGTTAGAGATTACTCCCCAGCTAAT
>CAZIPK010000049.1:0-7357 GCA_964541135.1 uncultured archaeon
GGCAAAAAACTGGTTAAAGGAAAAAAAAGTTTCGTTTGATGATATTAATGTCGGGCTTAACCAGGACAAAGCAAGAGAAATGATTGACAAAAGCAAGCAAATGGGCGTTCCAGTAATTGATATTGATGGTGAAATAATAATAGGATTTGACAAGCCAAAGCTAGAAGAAACACTGAAGAAAAAAAAGCTTTTGAACTAAATTTCAAAAAGCTTTTATTCCAAAAACCCACAAAAATTAAAATTTAACAAGTAACGTGTATTAGCGCATTAACTCTTTCCCCGCGCTTAATTTTTTCATTTAATCTTTCAACAGCTTCTGGCGTAGGTAAAACAAGCAACGCTGTTTTTTGCTTTAAAATACTCTCCGCTTCGGGGGTTAAACGAAGTAAACTCTCAAAACCAGCCCCAATAATTACTTCCCACGGAGCCCCATGAAGCAACTCCCTGGCCTCATCAATATCCACTACATGAACCGTGCCGTATTTTTTTTCCAAATTTGCATAATTTCTCTGCCTAACTGCCCCATCAATAAACAAAATGTCCTTTAATTCAGTCCCGTCAAAAGAAATCCTGCCCCAATCAATAGAAAATCTTTCAATTTTTTCCCTCAAAAAAACCACTTCGCTTAAGATCCTTTTTTCAAACCAAAAAATTATTTTAACAAAAAATAATTGCTCTTACCAAAATACTATTCTTAACTAAAACTTTATCTTTCCATCAAAAATCCTGAAATAAATTAATGAAACTACCAAAAATCCCCCAAGCAAAAACCACCACTGGCGCGTCAAATCCACTTGAACCAAATTAAGCGCCTGCATCACCAATTCTAAAATCAACACTAACAACCAAACCATTACCGCCCAGATAATTGCTTTCTTCCACCAAATATTTTGAAACAAACCATGGCTCCTTGCATGAACATTCTTTCCCTGCGAAATCATTTCCTCACTAGACCCAGCTTCTCCTTCTTCGCCAAAACCTTCTTCGCCTTCAACTCCCCCTTCAGCGCCGTAATCATCAATTGCGTCCCCTTCTTCGCTTCCTTCCTCTCCTAATTCGCCCTCTTCACTAAGCTCCTCTTCGCCTTCTTCATACTCTTCTTTAGGCGCTTCTAAACGCTTCTTTTTAGAATAACGGCTCTTTTTTGAGTCAAACATCCCCTCTTCTTCAGGAACTACGATTCTTTGAGGCTTTTCCTGAATGATAATGGGCTTTTCCACAATAAAAGTTTTAACCCTTGTACGCTCAACAGGGGCACTTTGCAAAACGTCGCTGTGCCTGGCAAAAAAACCCATCTTTTTTTCCCTAACAGTCGGTTCCCTTTTAGCGCCCCGCTTTGATTTAGCCTTCTTAACCATGAGAGAATAAGGAAAAAGTAGTATTTAATAATTCCGCCGCTAAAATCATGCTAATTTTCACAAATCAATAATCCCAATTTTTAATTTGCCGTTTTTTGGGTTAACGCCCAAAACAAGAGCGTTTGCCGCAATCCATTTATCAACGAAAATACTTGTTAGCCCGCTGTGCAGAGCAGTATTAAAAATTCTCTGCATAGTTTCATTAATTTCACGCATCACTTTCCTTGTCGGGCTAAAACCATTCTTATCAAAAAACTTCTCACATTTCTCCCTTTCAATCTCACTAAGCCCTAAACCACCTCTATCCGCATATTTCATAAGCATATTAAGGCTTGGTCGGTCATAATACGGCTGCACGACATAAGATTTATCCAGAGCAGAATCATTCACAATTATTTTAGTTTTCAAATTCACCAATTCAAAATAAGGATTTTCTCCAAGCATTTCCTTAGCGTAAGGAATAAATTTTTTTGCATCCAGTGCCCCCAAATACTCGCTTTTTAAAACAAATCTTTTTTTTTGTATTCTCTTGCGCCCCAATAATCCTTTCTTTGAAATGCCTATTGTCTTAGAATCAAGAAAAACATTGTCCAAATCACGCCTTCTTTTGTCAATATCTTTAACCACTTCCAAAAACGGCTTGCCATGCTTAATCATCTTCCGATGCTTCACGCGAGTATAACGCGGAACAACCCCTGCTTTGTGTTTAAGCGGGGAATGAACTCTTAATAAACCCATAAAATCAATATAACTTGCCACAATGCAAGCAATCCTAAACTCAATAAATTTTTACGAAGCCTCTTTTACAAGCTGCACAAATATTTCCCCAAAAAATTCATTCTGATATGCAATTATCTTCCCGCTGTTCATCAAAAAAAGCACAGGCAAGAAAGTGTCAACAACATTGTCAATATCTCCCTGCTCCGCCCCACCCCCGTGGAGCAAATTAGTGAATAACACTACCCCTTGTGAATCGGCTTTTGCCTTAATCAATTCAAACACTTCGCTCATCTTTTCTTCAATTGAAACTGAATCAAAATTAATCTCAATCCGGGGGATATTTCTTGCAGAGTTTTTTTTAGGGGAAGTCCGCTGAATTATGTCCTCAATGCTTGCAACAAGTTCGTCAAGCGTTATTCTTCCGTCACGAGCCATCCTATTGCTTAACAAGTCTGGCACATCACCAAGCATCAATGCCCTTTGCTCTGGCGTCAAAACTTCTTTTTCCTTTTCATCCTCATCAAGCGAACTTAATTTTAAGTACCTTGATTTTGTTTTAACCAAAATTGCGCATGCAAGTATGGCGTTAGCTGGGACGCGCAAATTATTCCCCTCAAGCTCACTTATTTTTTTTAAATACTTTTCAGTCAAAACAATAACATCAATATCCCACGGATTCATTTTCTCAGTTTCAACCAAGTCAAGCAAAATTGTCTTCCACGCAGGCTGATCAATCAAATCAACCAAATCCATTTTAGAATAATCCCTCTCAAAAGCGCTCTCTTCATTATTAAAAATAGCTTCCTGTGGCTCTTCAATTTCCTCTTCAACAGACCCCGTTGATTCACTCTTAGGCAAGGCTTTAGGCATTTTAGGCATAACAATATAATGCAAATTGAAGAATATTAATTTTTCTATTTTTCTCACATAACGATTTCCCCCCTAAAAATTAAAACCATGAAACAAAAATTAAAACCGCAAAAAAAATGTTTTTAGCAAACCTTAAATACCACTTAAAACAATTAATTATCCAGTTGAAAAGGTGGTTTTTTGGAGAAGACAAGAACTGGAATTCCAGGACTAGATGATTTGCTTGGAGGCGGAATACCAAAAGGAAGCAATGTTTTGGTTTCAGGCGGAGCAGGAACAGGAAAAACCATTCTCACAACCCAATACTTATACCAAGGAGCTTTACAATTCGGCGAACCAGGGGTTTTTGTCACACTTGAAGGAAATGTAAGGGATATTGCGTGGAACATGGAGAATTTCCAATGGGACATAAAATCACTCCAAGACAGAGGAATGTTCACTATTTACCGATTGGGGATGGAATTCATCAGCGACAAAACCATGGTTGAGGAAAGACTTGATGAGCAGTTAAAAGAAATTGAAAAAGAGGTTGAGGAAATAAATGCCAAGCGGCTAGTGGTTGACTCCACAACAGTTTTTGGGGCATACCTCGAGCCAAGCCTATTGAGAACCACTTTATTCAAATTTTGTGACAGGCTAAAATCGTTTGGCTGCACCACTTTATTAACCTCTGAAACACAGACCACTAAAGGCATCTTCTCTGCGTTCGGGGTTGAAGAATTTGTTGTTGACGGAATAATTGCACTATATTTCTCCCCGCCAAACAGAAGCCTATTTGTAAGAAAAATGAGGGGAACACAGCACGATGCAAACCCACACCCAATGACAATCACCCCCCAAGGGATAACAATAAATGCGCGCGACAACATCATTTGGGACGCGATAAAATAAGGTTAACCCCCCTAACCAAATACTTAATGCAGTAATTGGGAAAAACAAGCAACAGAATAAAAATACTTTTGATTATTTATTAATTATGAAACTTACCCGTTTTCCCCAATCCTGTTTTTTAATTGAATCAACAGGAACTACAATACTTATTGATCCAGGTTCTTTATATTATAAGCCAGAATTTCTAAATTTCTGGAAAAAAGCGGATGCAATATTTATAACTCACAAGCATGCCGATCATTTTAACCAAGAAGCAATTAAAGAACTGCTTGAACTAAAAAAAATCCCCCTTTACGCCACTAAAGAAACTGCCTTATTTTACCCCGAAATGAAATTTAAAGAAATAAGTGAAGGGCAAAAAGTAAAAGTTGGAAAAATTTTGGTTGAAGCAGTCAAAATGATTCATGGCTATATTACAACCCTAAAAGGAGAAAAAGAAGTAAATAATGGCGTTGGGTATTACATAACTGCTGAAAAAACAGTTTACCACACCGGAGACACTATTAGCTTCAAAAATAACCTTTCTTGCGATGTTATAATTCTCCCATATAATAACCATGGCGTTTGCATGGGGTCTTTTGAAGCAGCATTATTTGCCAAAGAAACAAACCCATCCATAGTCCTGCCTTGCCATGACGATAATGAAAAAATGCCAGCAGACCGGGAAAAAATGAAAATAGAACTTGAAAAAAATAACTTAAAATATAAATTCTTAAATCACTTAGAAGAAATCGAATTCTAAAAAACTATAAAAAAAACAAGACCAATATAATAATCCTGTTTTTCAAAAAAACACAAAAATTATTTAAAGAAAAATCTAGTTAACCCAAACTTAAATTAATTCAATCCGGAAATTATCCTTTCAGCAGCTTTAATTGATTCTTCCGGCGAAACATTTCCATCATACCTTATTAGCAGGCCTTTTTTTGTGTAATAATCAATCAAAGGCATTGTTTTCTCAATAAAAATATCATACCTCATTGAAACAGTCTCTGCCTTATCATCCTCCCTTTGAATTAATTTAGCCCCATCAGTATCACAAACCCCTGGTTTTTTTGATGGAATTGTTAAAGTATTATATGCTTTTTTGCAAATAGGGCAAGTCCACCTTGCAGAAATTCTTTTAACAACATTTTCTTTTGAGGACTCGATATAAATCACCGCATTAAGGGATTGCTTTACGTCTTTTAAAATGCTTTCAAGCATTTGGGCTTGGTTTATTGTCCTTGGAAACCCGTCAAAAATAACCCCAGTAAATTTTTTATCAGAAACAACTTTGGCCAGTTCTTTTTTAAGCATCTCCCCAACAATACTATCAGAAACAAGCATTCCTTTTGAAGTAATTTCTAAAAGTTTTTTCCCAAAATCAGAACCAGAAGATATTTCGGCCCTGATCAAATCGCCGGTAGAAATTTGAACCAATGAATGTTTCTCCAAAACTGCCTGCGCAACCGTCCCTTTCCCCGCTCCTGGAGGCCCAAGAAAAATTAAGTTAAGAACCATCAACAACACTTAATCAGAAAAATTCAAATCAATTTAAAAACCAACCTAAAATTAAAAAAAATTAACTAAAAAAAAACTAATTTGTTAATCCTAAGAAAAAATCCTTTTATTTTTAAATCCCTTTATTTTCAAAAAAACAACAAATTTATTTCAAACAGGCACCTTTGTTTTTCCGGTATTAACAATCAAAATCTTCTTATCTTTTTGAACAAAATTCTTCATTTGCAACAATAAAGCCAAACCAGTTATGCCTGAATATTCAGTATTAATGCCTTGAGAACTTGCAAGCCCCATTGCTTCATCAATGAATTGTTCTTTAACATTATAAACCCCTGAATTCTCATTACAATACCCCGCTGAGCGGAACACATGAATCCATTGATCACTGTAATAAGAAAATGGATTATGAGGAGCGTAAAGTTTTTCTGCTTTTGACTTAGGATCATTAACGGTGGCACCCAAAAAGCAACAATTCCTCAAAACCTCAACACTTCCAGAAAACCTTGGATCATGATTGCTTGAAGAAACCTCTTTTTTTGTTATATTCAAAACATTTTGAAACAAATTGCCCGTCCCAAAAGGCATGAAACAATAATCAGGAGAATTATTTAATATTTCATAACTCATCCAGTCATAAAAAGTGGTTGTCTGCCCAAAAACATCAGAAGAACTAAGATCAAAACCATTTTGGTTTTGGGTTAATTCAAGCAATTCCCTCCAAGTCAAGGGTTTTTTTGCTAAATCATACTGATAAACATTACATCCAAGTTTTTCTAAAGCAGAAAACAAAGTTTTATTTAAATTAACATTTACAAGAACACTCAAATCAGGCAAATGATACTTTTTAAGCATTGTTTGAATAGCAATTGCTGCAGATCCTGCGGAAATTATCGAAAAACGTGGCAAATCCTCTTCAACCTGATTTCTTTGTCTTGCAAGCAAAAAATCCCTGTATAAAACAATTACTTCCCAAGCCATTCTGTCCTTATGCGTGCCGGTGGGGTTAACGCTTTCATCCTTTAACCAAACATTGGAAAAACCAGGAACTTCAATCTTAAAAGTGGGAGTTGCAGGAAAAGAAGGTTTATTTGGAGGAAATTCGGGCTTTAGAGGATCATTATGCGATGCAATTCTTATCGACTCAAGAATTTTTTCATACTTCTTAGATAAAGCCAAAAAAGATCCCTAAAAAAATTCATTATTATACTTCACCATTACTTTAAATCAATTACTAATTTCATTATTACTACACATCAATTACTACTATATATTTCTGTAATAAGGGGATTTAAATTTTTGGTTTAAAAAAAATAAGCTTTTTTAAGCTAAACTAAGGATAATAAACAATATTTCAAGAATGCGTTATTGCCTGCACAGCATTATACATTTTATTAATATAATTTAATTTAAACTCGCTTCCCCTGCCACGGGTTTCCTCAAATCCGTCAATCAACTTTGCGCATAAATCCAAAATGTCGTTTTGAATCCTTTGCCTCCTAACAACCAAAACTTCCTGGCCCTGCTCTTTTTTTGCTTTGTAATAATCTTCAAGAATCCTTGCTGGCAAAAAATGTTTTAAAATTTTTTCTTCAGACGGGTTTTTTGCGTTAGGTCTGAGATTATTAACAGAATACTCCTCAGAAACCCTTGCTAATAAAGCAATTGTTCTTGCCAATGCTAATTGCTTTGTATTTTTGCCTTCAAGCCCCATCATTTTTAAGGCTTTAACAGTTGAAATAGCTGATAATTCAACGCGTGCTAATTTTCTAGCCTCCGCCATGCGCAAGTTCTTTTCAGGAATATGCATTGTTGATGAAATCCTATGGACTAAATTAGGAGCCGTAACTTCAATAGTTATTCTTTCTTTAAACAACTCTGCTAAACTTTTAGCCCTATGGAACGAATGACTCTTTCGCATACATTGAATAAACAACATAAAACAATAAAAAAACACGCTTTTAAAAAAATTTTGAAACTAAATCAACTTAACTCAAAACTTCAATATCAAACACTAC
>CAZIPK010000050.1:0-2415 GCA_964541135.1 uncultured archaeon
AAAACAAGCAAAAGATTATCTGCCAAATTTATTAATAAGCAAAAGAGTGTTTGGAAAAACCGTTGAAAATATTGAATTAATGGGAATGCCTCTGGAGAGCGCAGTATTTGACCCGACATACGGTGCAATGAAAGGAATTCCTTCAAAAGTGCTTGACACTGCAATGCGCTTACTGGTTGATTCAGTTAATTTGGGGGTGGAAGTAGCTTCGCGCACATTAATGTCATTATCTCTTCAAATGGAAAATATGGATAAAGTAAATAAATCACTTAAAGACCTTGTTTCTGATGTTTCCACCACCATGCAAACCATGGCACTGTTTATTGCTCCAATGGTGCTTGGAATAACAACCGCGCTTCAAAAAGTAGTAATAATGACGCTTGCGCAGGTAGTGTCCTCCCCTGAAATGGCTACTCCGGGCAGTATCGGCTCTGCAGCAACAAATATGGCAAATGTTCCCGGCGCAGGCGCGCTAAATGTAAACTCTTTATTTAAAGTAAATTTAGAATCCTTCAAAACATTTGCAACTCCAGTAGAGTATTTGATAGTAATTGGCTTTTATGTTGCTGTTGTGATAATAATTTTAACATACTTTACGACCAAAATAAAGGAGGACAACGACTTGTTATTTAGAATAAATTTGGCAAAAACTCTTCCAATAGGAATGGCAGTGTATCTTGTTACTACCATAGTGGCTAATCTTGCAATAGGAATGATAATGGGCGGACAGTAAAAGAATGATGCTTGGGGGAGTTGTGTAAAAAATTGGTTGTGATTATTTTGGACAATTTATTAAATTTTTAATTTAATTAATTGTTAATTTAATCTAGGTTATTTTTATAATCTAGGTTATTTTTATTAATGCTTTTTATAAGCATTTTTGAGGTTTTAATTAATTTATTTATTAGTTTTTTTGTTGGTGTAATACATGGAGAACAAGGCGCAGGCAGAAGCAGTTTTTCGATTGATGATTGACTCAATAATAGGTCTCGCAATTTTGTTAATCATAATTGCTGTAATAAATTATTTCCAAGGCCAGTCAATAATCCAGTCACAAAGCGATTTTTACCGGCTGGTTGAAGACTCATCAAACTCCCTTGACGGAAAAATAATTTCCTCAAAGGACCTGACTTTTTCAAAAGGCTTTGGACTTGACTCATTTGACGCTGAAAAAGTAACTGGAATAAGCCAGTACTGTTATTCATTTGAATCAAGATATGGGGCAGTTAAAATATCAGAGGATGGCAAAAGAGCCGAATTCACCCAATTATTAACAACAAAAGTTTACGCCCGGTGCAGCCCGGCGAACACTTCCTGCAACCCGCGCGAAAAAGTTGAATCAGAAGGGGACTGCTGCGTGAAATGCTTAATATCATTTGGAAAAGAAATAATTTGATTAAGAAAAATTCAATTTTGCCCTTTTTCCATAAGTACAGAACTAACGTTGTTTATTATGGTGATAATAATTATAGCCAAAACTTTCATTAAACCCGAAAAATTGGCTTTGCTATTGACACTTAATTTGCTCGTAAGGTACTATTCGTTTACCTTGCAATCAAAGCTCGCAAAATCGGCAAATTTAAATACTACAAAGTAATTCTTATTGCAGAGCAATTCATTGAAAGAGATTGAATTTTTGGTGGTGCAAATGTTGGATAATAAAGGACAAGCGTTTAGTGTTTTTGAATTAATGATTGCAGGAGTTGTGGCTTTTGCAATATTGATAATATTGTTAATAGTTATTGGTGGAATTAATATTAACCCTTATTCTGATCCTAAGACAGTTATTTCAAATGCAATTAAATCAGCAGATCCATCAGGAGAATCAACTACACAGGAATTTTTCTTATCCAAGGACGAATCAATTGATACTTCTGACTTAGCCTCAGAAACTGATCTTGATGTGGGTGCATTGTTCTTTGTTATGGGGCAGTTTAAGGACACAGACCCGCTTGAAGTTGGGGATGCAGGAGAGTATGTAAAATATACGGGTGCCACCCAGCGCAAAATGGCTGCAAAAGTTATTTGCAAACAAACAGCAGAAGCCCTGTCAAGCTCTTTAGAAAGGCTTGGAAGCACTTATAATTTTTCAGAACCGCCTGAAAGCTGCGCGGATTCCTCAACCTGTTGTGCAATAGTTTTATTGAAGAAGTGAAAGATTGGTTTTTCACTTTTTCTTATTTCTTTTTCTTTCTTTTTGTATATTATTTTTATTTTAGTTAATTATTTTATTTTACTTAGCTTGACAATTTATTTTATTTAGGGTGAGTTTTGATTGAATTTGGTTTAATTAAACAGGAATTAGTATATTTTATATACTTCTTTAACCATATTTTTTATTATGAAAAATAAAGCGCTTAGCCCGTTGGCAAGGAATATTGCAAAGAATAATTCAGTGTTTTTTGAAGATAGTGC
>CAZIPK010000050.1:2425-5669 GCA_964541135.1 uncultured archaeon
GCTCGCGAAGCTCCTGCCGCGGGGGCTAGCGGAGCGGTTTACATGAGACTTGTTTTTGCAATAGCCGCACTGCTTTTGGTTTTAATAGTAAAACCCATGTTTCAAAGCGCGCAAAAAACAATTCCAAAAACAAAATAATTGCTTGTTTTGAGAGTAGAAAGTATTTTATTATGCCGTTTCCTCTTAATCTTAGTTTATTTTAATTGGATTAAACACGGGTGAGGTTAGTGAAGCGTAAGTATTTTGGGAATAAATTTTTTCTTGGCTTTAAGGGACAGGCTTCCGCCCCTTTTGAGTTATTTGTTGCAGTAATTATAATGGCTTTTGTTGTAATTGTGGGAACGCTTGTGCTTAATTCCGTGTGGGACCAAGTTTGCCTAAACAGTGTTGATAACGAAATGACTAAATTTAAATTAGCAATTGAGGATACGGTGGCAAAGAAAAGTAGTAATTCCGTTAGCTTTAAGCCTGACTCAAGATGCGTTTCAAGCACGGCAAAAGAACCCATTATTTGGATGGAAGTAATGGATAATAAGAATGTTTGTGCGGCAAGATGCAATTATCCTTCAGAAGAATGCCGATTAATGACTTTTAATAACCCAAAAATCGCAAATGCTTTTAAGCAAAAATGCCTTGACTTGCCGATTTACACTAATATTACAAAATCAGTTGATCTTTGCCAAAATAGCAGTACTTCTGAAGGTTACGAAGCAATTGACCCCGCATTTGCCACAGGAGGACTTAAGCCTGGCAATTATATTATAAAAAATGTTTCAAATATTGGGGATCAGTATCCAAAAGTATGTATTTTGTATAAACCAAGTTAATGAGCAATAAAGTAAAAATGTTTTTTGGGTGGAAAAGATTTTAATTAAATTTAACAAGGTTTTAATTTAATATTTGAATCATTTTTGATTTTGTATTAAAATTTTTTGGAGAGGATTTTAAGTGTTGGGATTCATTTTGAGCAAGATGCAAATGCTGCTTTTTGCTGTGGCAATAGCCGTTATTGCGTTATTGTTTTATGATTTTGTTTCAAGAATCGGCTTAAATGATTCGGCAAACGCAATGCTTTTAACTAATACAAAATTAATTGGCGACCAGCTTGGAGGGGATGTTTTGTGTTCTTTTAAATCAACAACCATTCCAGACCGGCTGATTTTTGGGATAAATAATAATCCATTTTATTATGATTTGCAGTTTTCAAAAAGTTCATTTGGTGAGGGGGATGAGAAACAAAATATTCTAATCCTTAGAGTTGCAGAGCATAAAAGCAACAAATCGAAGGAGAATATTGTTGCCGCCAAATCAATTGAAACTGACGCAGAAATAGTTCTTGTTGACACTAATTTTTTGCAGGAGTTAAGCGGGATTATTCCACAAACTTATAATGTTGACTCCATTTTTCTTTATCCAAGGGCCGCCAGCCGTTCAGAAGTAAAAGCATCTTCACCCAATGCTTTTGTTGCGTTAAAGGAAATTAAGGACAGCAACAAAACCCTTTACATTATTCCTTGCGCTATTGAAAAAGAACCAAATAATTGCATAATGAATATTTTGCGTGTGGGGTGCTATAAGTTAAAGACAGAAAACTCGAATAAGACAAACGACACTTTGATTGATTCCTGCTTTAATGTATCCATTTTTGCCGAAACCAGCGAACAAAAATCCAGCAATTTTAATTGGGGCTATTGCAAGGAGCAATTCCCTGAAATTGCCAACTCTTAATTAAAAAAAACTTTTTCTCTATTTTGGCATTAATCTAAAAACCCTTTTCCCCAAAAGGATTATTAATCCAAAAAACATTGTTTTTTTATGCATAAATTTGGGGTACACAAGGGCGCCAGTTCAAAAGGTTTTATCGGCCCGATTGGGGATGATTTGCCTTCCTTAGTACCAATTGTTATTTCATTAGTTATTTTCTTTTCAATATTTGCCCTAACCCTTTCAACTTACAACTCAAAAAATGCCTTAATCAGGCAGCAGATTGAAATGACTTCGGTTGCCAGAGAATTAAAGGGGGATTCGTTAATTTTGGGAGTGGATCAGTTCAACAATAAATGCAATGACTTAAGATTAAAGCGTTACCCTTACAGCTTCATGGCAGGGATTTATAGTGTTGAAACCGAGCTTGGAAGAGTAGTGGATGATTTTTCAAGAATTGGTTTAGGGGAAATTAATCCAAATGAAGCCGATTTTTTTAAACAAAAAAACTCTTTAGGAGAAGAAACTTCTTTTTTTTGCAGTTATTTAAGAGCTGGAGCAAGCGAGTTTAGTATAAATAAAAAACAATATAGTGTGCGGTTTTATCCTATCGCTGTCCAGTACCCGATAGAGGTTAATGGAGAACAGCATTACTTGGTGGTTCCGGGAATAATGGCAATGATTTTTTGGGGTTGATGTTTCTTGAATAAATTCTTTTTGGATAATGCGGGGCAAGCAGCACTTACTGACTCCCTTTTTTTTATTGCAATAATAGCTGTTTTGTCCACGGGATTGTTTTATTTTGCGATAAATTATGGATTATCAACCGAAGCCATGCTTAATTCTTTTTATTCAAGCGATTTTGCAATGGATTCATTAAAAGTTGTTACTTATGTTAATATTATGCGTGATGGAAGCCCGGTTAATTTGAATTCTTATAGCACGGAAAATGCCCCGCAGGGCCAGTTTGATTACATGCTTGCGTTGGTTAAGGAAGATTACTCAAGAAACAGCGAGATAAGCCCTTCAACAAAAAAAGCCATTGCAAACACTCTTCACTCCGTACTAAAGCCCTTTGACAGCTCTATTGATTACGTTTTTTTTATTGCACTTGAAAGCTCAGGAGTCGGGGAAAAAAAATTTGTTGCTTTAATTCTTGCTACAAGAAAATGCATGGCTGAAAATAATGACTGCAGTAATATTTCACAGGGAGAAGATTTGCCCATAAAAAGGGTTTATTACGCGTGTGACCCCGCAGTTTCCAACGTCCTTGAAAAATACATTTACCCTAATGTTGGAAAAGTTGATTCAGCGATAGGCACAATAGGTTTAAGGTCAAAAAGCGAGGATTATGAGCGCTTTTTAATCGGAATGAATTTATGGGTTGCAAGAAAAATCGAACCAATAGAAAGGATAATAGCTACTGGAGAAGAACCAGATCCTGCCAAAAGAGACCCTGAATTTAATTGCGTTTTGATTGACACGGCGTGATTAAGCATCAACCTGCGTGGCGCATTTTGGACAGATGAATTTATTCCCC